>CAYYZJ010000032.1:0-4418 GCA_964475615.1 uncultured Flavitalea sp.
CAGGCCATGATGAGGGGCAACGCAGGTGGAGGAAGATTGAACGAGATGCCAATAGCTGCTCGTGTTGAGGGTAAAAAAATAAAGGCAGATACAGCGATTGAATATGTTAAATCTACTCCGCCAAAGATCGTTCGCGATGAGGAAAAGCCTGAACCATCCGCGCCATCTCCTCAAATCCCCCAATCCGCGATCCGTAAAAATTTTAACGAAACCGCCTTCTTCTTTCCCGACCTGATAACAGATTCAGCCGGCAACGTCGAATTCTCCTTCACCATGCCTGAAGCATTGACACAATGGAAATGGATGATCCTGTCGCATACCCGCGACCTCGCTTTCGGCTATTCCGAAAAATCCATCATCACCCAAAAACAACTGATGGTTCAACCCAATGCTCCGCGCTTTTTACGCGAAGGCGACCGCATTCAGCTCAGCACCAAGATCGTGAACCTTGGCGATACTGCACTGAGCGGACAGGTGGAGCTGCAACTGATCGACCCCGCAACCACTGAGCCGGTCAACGGGATATTTGATAATAAACAATCCATCCAGTCATATACTGTCGGGGCCGGACAAAGCACGGCAGCCGTCTTTCCCATTCAAATCCCTCATCGATACAATAAACCGGTCACTTACCGGATCATTGCCAACACCGCTGTAGCGCTCAGCGACGGTGAAGAAGCCATGCTGCCGGTGCTCAGCAACCGCATGCTGGTAACGGAAAGCCTGCCTTTGAGCATGAACAATACCCCGACCAAAAATTTCAAATTCGACAAGCTGCTCAAGAGCGGCGAAAGCAAAACGCTTCAACAGCAGGCATTGACCGTGGAATTTACGGCTAACCCTGCCTGGTATGCAGTGCAGGCATTGCCTTACCTGATGGAGTATCCTTATGAATGCGCCGAGCAAACTTTCAACCGGTTTTATGCAAATGCGCTGGCATCGCGCATTGCCGGAAGCTCACCGCGTATTAAGGCGGTTTTTGAACAATGGAGAACAGCCGATAGCAGCGCGCTGATCAGCCGGCTTGAGAAAAACCAGGAGCTGAAATCGGTTTTATTGGAAGAAACCCCTTGGGTGCTCGAAGCGAAAACAGCAGCGCAGCAGAAAAAAAATATCGCACTCCTGTTCGACATGATGCGAATGAACCGCGAACTGGCTTCATCATTCAATAAACTGCAGGCCATGCAATCCGATAGCGGCGGATTTCCCTGGTTCAAAGACGGCCCCGACGACCGATATATTACCCAATACATCCTTTGCGGCATCGGTCATTTGAAAAAGCTGAATGCATTACCGCAAAGCATAAACATAAATGCATTCGTTAAGCCCGCAATAGCTTATCTCGATAAAAAGATCAGGGAAGATTATGAAGCATTGCAAAGAATGAGCAAGGATAAGACGGAAACAGAACAGCGCCTGGGATATCTTCAGATTCAATATTTATATATGCGCAGCTTTTTCAGCGAATATGCGATACCGGGAGATGCGTTCAAAGCGGTTAATTATTACCGCAGGCAATCACAACAGTATTGGCTGAAAGAAAATAAATATATGCAGGGCATGATCGCGCTTTCCCTTTTCAGGACAGGCGATATCAGAACGGCCCGCGACATACTGGCTTCACTGAAACAGAATGCCGTTCTGGATGAGGAAGCAGGCATGTACTGGAAAACCGTCAGCAACGGTTATTACTGGTATCAATCGCCCGTTGAAACCCAATCCCTGCTGATCGAAGCTTTCCAGGAAATCAGCAGCGATATAAAAACGGTGAACGGCCTGAGGACCTGGCTGCTGAAACAAAAGCAAACACATGACTGGAAAACCACCCGTGCAACAGCCGATGCCTGCTATGCTTTGCTGCTGCAGGGCAGCGACTGGCTGGCCGCTCAGCAGGATGTGAAGATCGTGCTGGGCAATACCGTCATCGACAGCAGGCAGGAAAAAACAGAGCAGGGTACCGGTTATTTTAAAAAGACCATCGATGGCGCCGATATAAAACCGGACATGGGCAATATCGCGGTTTCACTGCAATCTGCTTCTGCCGGTAAAATGCAGGCATTGAGCTGGGGCGCTGTTTACTGGCAGTATTTTGAAAACCTCGACAGGATCAGCGAAGCTTCAACGCCGGTTCAGTTGTCGAAAAAACTGTTCGTTGAAAAAAATACCGATCGCGGGCCTGTGCTGGAGCCGGTATCCGGCAAGAGCCCGCTCAAGCCCGGCGATAAGATCAAAGTACGGATAGAATTGCGATCCGACCGCGACCTGGAATACGTGCACATGAAAGACATGCGTGCCGCCTGCCTTGAACCCGTGCAGGTGCTGAGCGAATACAAATGGCAGGGCGGCCTCGGTTATTATGAAACCGTGAAAGACGCCGCCACTCATTTCTTTTTCGACCGCCTTCCCAAAGGAACTTACGTATTCGAGTATGCGCTGTTTGTGAACAATGCCGGTATTTTCAGCAATGGCATTACCAGCCTTCAATGTATGTATGCACCGGAATTCAGTGCGCATAGCGAAGGGATAACCATTAACGCGGAACGCTAAACGCTAAACGCCGAACGCTTGTTGAATTATCTGCGTTAAGCGTTTAGCGTTCAGCGTTCGGCATTCAAAATTTTTTTTGTCGAATGAAAGTAGATTGTCTGATCGTAGGCCAGGGCATTTGCGGAACTTTTTTAAGCCGGAATCTGGAAAAAGCAGGGCTGTCGTTTATCGTGATCGATGAGCCTGCGCCATATACTGCTTCCAGGACGGCGGCAGGTATCATCAACCCGGTAACGGGCAGGCGTATAGTAAAAACCTGGATGATCGACGAGCTGCTTCCTTTTGTATGGAATGAATATGAACTTATCGGAAAAGAGCTTGGACTGGATTGCATCGCTCAAAAAAATATCGTCGAATTCTTTCCAACGCCGCAAATGCGGCATGCTTTTATAAAAAGATTTGAAGAAGATCGGCAATACCTGTCCATGCCGGAGGAGGAGAAAAATTGGGATCGATATTTTCAGTATCATTTTGGTTATGGAGAGATCAGGCCGGTTTATCTGGTCAATCCCGGTGCATTGCTCAAGGCTTTCAGAAAAAAACTGAGCGGTAAATTGCTGGAGGAACAATTTGCCATCGATGCGCTTGTTCTTGAAAAAGACGAAGTGCAATACAAAGACATACAGGCGCACCGGATCATCTTCTGCGATGGTATCGCCGGTTTTCAAAATCCCTTTTTCAGGAATCTTCCTTTTGCTCCCAATAAAGGAGAAGCCATGATCGTGGAAGCAAAAGGAATCCCGCCGTATCATATTTATAAAAAGGGGATCAATATGGTTCCCCTGGAGGAAGATTTATTCTGGACAGGTTCTTCCTATGAATGGCGGTTCGATCACGATCAGCCTACAGCAGCTTTCCGCAACAGAACCGAAACTGTGTTGCGCGAATGGTTAAAGCTGCCTTTCCGTATTCTCGATCATTTTGCTGCTGTTCGCCCGGCTACGCTGGAACGGCGGCCGTTCGTGGGCTTTCATCCCGTTCACCGCAACCTGGGCATATTGAATGGCATGGGAACCAAGGGTTGCTCGCTTGCTCCTTTTTTTGCCCGGCAACTGGTTCAGTCAATGACAGGCAAAGGACAGATTGACCCCGAAGCGAGCGTGGATCGGTTTGCAAGGATTCTTGCAAGGGGCTGAAGTCGGAAGTAATTTGTATCTTTATTCGTTTATTTTCTGACTTCATACTTCAGACCTCAGACTTCAATGAACAACAACAAACTCTATTGCATCCCTGCAAAATTCCGGAAAACAGAAAACCTACATATTTTATTCTGGCTGATGAAAGACCTGAGCTGGGCTATGCTCTGGAAACCGCTGGGCATCTTTATGATCGTCCCTACCATCAGCGTAGCGATCCTGATTACCTGGCAGACCAGGAAAATAAAAGCAGAGCTATTCCACAATCTTGCCGTCGATTTCTGGATTTGCGCCAATGCGCTCTGGATGCTGCTGGAATTTACCGGCAATGACGAACATTACCGCATCTATACTTCCATACCTTTCGGCATCGGGTTGTTCTTTATCCTCACGTATTATCTGATCGTGCTGCCAAGGGAAAAGAAGAAGGAAAAAATGATAGAAGTTGGAGAACTGTCAGTCGTAAGCGGTCAATCGTGAGACGTCAGTCGTGAGACGTGAATCGGAAGTCGTGAATCGTGAGGGCGTGAATCGTCAGTCGTGAGGCGTAAATCGGCGGTGAGGAATATACATCTCAATTCACGACGTCTTACGACTGGCGTCTCACGATTGACGACTGGCGTCTCACGATTCACGACTAACGTCTCACGATTCACGATTCACGACTTCCGCCTCCCGATTACTTCCCACTACAACGATCGTCGCTTTGCCGCTCGCAAAACTCAGCGGGTCTTG
>CAYYZJ010000033.1:0-1815 GCA_964475615.1 uncultured Flavitalea sp.
TGCCGTTTCCGATATCTGGAAGAAAAGGAGGGAGGAAGGTCAGGCTTATCTGAAAATGAAATTCGGTCATGATATAACCGCCTGCGTAAACAATGATGCCTTGTACAATATCAAGGAAGTGGATGCCGTGATGATCAGCACCGCCGATTTTCAACATGCTTATCATACCATCGAAGCCGTGAGGGCGGGCAGGGATACTTATACGGAAAAGCCATTGGCCGAAACCATGGAAGACAACCGCAATGTGCTGAAAGCGGTGAAGGAAACCGGAAAGATCGTGCAGATCGGATCGCAGCGCAGGAGCGGGCCCAATTACTGGGCTGCGCGCGATTTCATTCAATCGGGAAAATTCGGCCCCATCGTCATGGTGGAGCTCACCTGGAATGTGAACCAGCCCGGAAGATGGAGAAGACCTGAGCTGGTTTCCCAGCTGAAAGAAGAAGATACCGACTGGAAGCGATACCTGATCAATCGCCCTTATGAACCGTTCAATGCAAGACATTACCTGGAGTTCCGCTTGTTCTGGCCTTATTCATCGGGCATTCCGGGACAATGGATGAGCCACCAGATCGACACCGTGCATTGGTTCAGCGGGCTTCCGCATCCGCGCAGCGTTGCCGTGAACGGAGGAAATTATGTTTGGAAAGACGGCCGCAAAAATGCAGATACCATGACTGCTGTTTTCGATTACGGCCCGCTGGACGATCTTTCAACAGGGTTCCAGGTAGTATTCACTTCGCGCCAAACCAATGCCGCCGGCGATGTAAAGGAGATCTATTATTCCAATGGCGGCACCATGAACCTCGATACCAACAAGATCAGCTCCGAAGGAGGCCTCACTGAAAAATATGCCAGGGATATGGGCATGAAGCCCAATCTGCTTCCCGACCTTTCCTTGAACGAAGTGAAAGTAGCCACCGAAGCCAATACCGGCGGCGACCCGCTAACGGAAGCGCACATACGCAATTGGATGGAATGCGTGCGCAACCGCAAACAGCCCAATGCGCCCATCGAGGCCGGCTATAACCACGCCATTGCCGTGATCATGACCAATGCCGCTTACCGCACCGGACAGAAAGTAACGTTCGATGACAAAACGCAGGAAGTGATGGCAGGAGGAAAAGTGTTCACCTATTGATGTAAGATCATACAGAAAGAAGCTGCAATCGCTCACAGCTTCTCTGTATACAGGGTTTGGTCGTTAAGTAGAAAATCCTCATACGTGATTTTATCAGGCGGTGCGGGCAATCATCCGGGGTCAATTACTCCGATCAACGCAGGCTTGCCGGATCAGAGGCTTGCCGTAATGCTTGTTTCCTCAATTCCCTCATCTTCTCCTTCCTCATCCTCCCCGTCATCTTCTTCTTCATTCCCTTCGCTTTGCCAGGAATAGTTTGTTCCTTCTGTTTCTGCCCTGAGGTTGATATCATTTTCTGCAATTTCGGTGAGCAGCGCATCGGTATCTTCCTCTTCAAGCAGGGTTCTGTCGAGGATATCGGCTACATCGTGCAGGTCCATGGTAATGGCGAGCTGCACCAGTCCGCCGTAAGTGGCAATTTCATAATGCTCCACTTTCTGGGCTGCCATGATGAGCGCAGCATCGCGGGTCATGGTATCTTCTTCTGTTTCCCGGATGATGGTTTCTGCTTCCTTGATGATCCCTTCTATGGCATCGCATCTTTTTCCTTCGGCATTTTTGCCGATCATCCGGAATACTTTTTCCAGCCGTTTGATGTGCTTATTGGTTTGATGCAGATGATCGTCGAATGCTTCCTGCAGTTCATCGGTAGTGGCGGCCTGCTCCATTTTGGGCAG
>CAYYZJ010000034.1:0-2386 GCA_964475615.1 uncultured Flavitalea sp.
AAAAGCTATGACATGGTGCTGGCTACGGATGCGAAGACGTGGATCTCGTGGTTTTGGCCGAGGTAGGACAATTTCTCTTGTTAAATATCAAGCCTATCGATTAACATCTTTTTCTTATAGCTCGGTAAATAAACCGATCCAATCATTTCAATTGTCTCGACATTGTATGGAAGGAAATCTCGTAAGAATCCATCGAGAAAGTTGTTGTTGCTATTGATAATACTTTTGAGTTGCTCGGTCGTTAATCCAAGCTTATTATCTATTGTCCTTCGTAAAGCCCATAGTCTTTCTAATGGTTTCGGATGGGTTCGGGATGGGAATATTTTAGGAAATAAATAATCCTCAATTCTATCGTACATATCAAGAAATAGAAAAAATAGGAACGCACCATCTATCAAATTCTCCCTATTCTGAGTGTAATTGTAATATTCTGAAATTGAGTGGGAGTCGGCTTCAAATTCGCAGTTCTGATGATAGGTATAATACTCGGAATTGCTTTTTATGTATGAAACTCTGTCGTTAGAGTTTAAAATGCCGGAATTTTCCAGATGTCCTAAATAATGATGTGCATACTCATGCCCGATAATAAAACTCATTTGCCAGTCTGTCATCAGGTCTATTTTTCTTCTTATGGACCTTGGAAGCCTTCCTACTGTATCAATTTCAAAGTCTAAACTTTCGGTTCCAATTATTATTCTAATTGCCAATATGAACGAATAAAATATGTCTATATCGCCAATATTAAGCTGTTTGCCAAAATGGAATATATTCATATAGTACAAAAAATACCTTAAATGACCATCTATCTCTCAACTTCTTCTTTAGTTTCGAAAATGTTCTTTTAAGCCTAATATTGTTTTCTACTTGTTCCGCCCTTAACCTCAATAGGTAGTCCGAGGCAGAATTGATATCGAAAATCCGCTTGATCTCATTTTTGTCCATAAATGGCAGAAAAAACAACTCTTCATGGGATAGATCCTGAACTTCAGAATAAGGGAACCTATTGTGTACTTGAACAAAAATGTCCATCTCCTCGTCATAAAAAAAATCATTCTTTAATTCGTGATATCGTTCATGAATAATGAGTTGATTGAAGAAGTTCTTTATATATTCCTTGGGGGGATTCTTTATTATCTCAATGTCGAGGTGAAAATTAGAAGTTGGGAAGTACTTTTTTATAATTTTTTCATACTCGGGCTGATGATATAGCATTTCTTGAAAATATTGAAATTTATACGTCAATGCTCCTGCCTGATTTCCTTATAGTTCAATATTTTTATGTAGGTCCTCCGGGTTTCTACGATTATCCCAGATCCCAACAATAAGAATTTCTTTTTCTCCGACCTTATAAAATATAGAAAAATGGCTAACCAGGGAAACTCGAACATCCTTAAAATTGGTAGCTTTACCCAGATAGTGGCCTGATTCAAGCAAGGCCACTTTTATCCTAAATAGTTTTGAAAGTTTTTTGGAGTATGTATTGGAACCATTGTGTTTGATCCAATATTCTAAAATTTCTCGTCTGGCTTTCCTGGCAGTATTGGTCCAGACTACCCGTTTAACCATTGGTCTTCTTCGGCATTTAATTCGTCATCAGAAATAATATTGCCGTTACGGATATCTTCTTCACTTTTTAACAACATTTGATTTTGCGCATCGGTAACTTTAAAAACCGGGCTATTTATATCTACATTACCTATGAGATCATTGATCTTTTGCAGGATGTTAATATCCTGGACGGATATTAGTTTGTCCAGTAGATTATATCTGAGATCGTTGACTTGCATAAATTATATTGTAGCTTATTAAGAGATTAACACCTATTGCAAATTTACAAAAAATCTACTTTTTATGTAATAAATCATTCGACAGGTTCTAATTAACGGATATGTTACAACTTGTTGATCTGTATCGCGTTATTAAGGCGTATTTCTTCAAAACGCGATCTTGCTGAACGGCACACCCGCCGTCATGCCAATAGCTGTCCTGCCATTGAGTCCCTTGCCCCCATCGATGGAATGCCCCATATCATAAAAGCGGACCTGGAACTCGAAGTTCATGGCAGCCTCCGCCTTTTTATTGATAAGCACGATAGGTATGCCCAGTATCCCATTCATGGCGTGGTAGTTCCCGATGGCCTGTTCCAGGTGAACGCTGATGCCGATGTGCGAGTCCTGTGGGAAGTAGATAAGCTGCCCCTTCACGGAAGGAGTGACAAAAGTCCTGTAATCACCTATATACAAATCACCCAATTTGTTCAGCCCATACCCGTCCCGGGCATTGTTCAAAGTGACGTCTCCTGCCAGTGTAGCAAAAAACCTTCCGAATGTACTGCCTTCCCATAGCCTGGTATGGCTGATGGATAAGTGGAGAGGCCAGGCGTGCC
>CAYYZJ010000035.1:0-2594 GCA_964475615.1 uncultured Flavitalea sp.
GACGCCGATCTCTTTTCTGAACGGATTGCCCCCGAAGCTTCCTCCGGAATTGACATCCATGTACTCTGTTCTTTTGGAACCATCTTCGGTAAAGGTCAGGGCTATATGCGCACCGATCGCCGAACGGTTGGATTTGGTTCCTTCCAGCGATATGCTTATCCAGTTGTCATCATTCTGGCCGGGGTTCAGGTAAAATGAATTGAAATAAGCATCTCCCGGCAAAGCCCCTCCGACCTCTATAAAAACATCCTGGTCGCCATCATTATCAATATCGGCAAAAGCCACCCCATGTCCTTTCTGCAGGTTACCGACCCTGGCAGAAGCGGTAACATCCACGAACTTCCTGCCGGAAATGTTTTTGAACATCCTGTTCGGAACAAGCGATTTGAAGTCCGGGTTGCCGGTGCCGAAATACATGTCCAGCCATCCGTCATTGTCTATATCGCCGAAGTTCGATCCCATGGCAAATACGGGCCTGGCCAATCCAACACTGTCCGATACATAGCTGAACGTGCCATCATGATTGTTGTGGTATAAGTACATCTTGCTGACATTGGAGATATCCCGGTGAAGCGCTTCTTCTGCCGCTGCTTTGGATATGGATCCCTGGAACTGATAGCCGCAGGCAAAAATATCGGGCCAGCCGTCATTGTCATAATCCCAGAACCAGGTTGGGAATGTATAGGTGATGTCTCTATCCAATCCCGCTTCGTGCGTAGCATTCTCGAATTGCGGGATCTTTGATTTTATGCCTTTGTTCTTCAGAAGCATTTTGCGGCCATCCAATGCAGAAATAAAAATGTCGGGCCAGCCATCATTGTTGTAATCGGCGGAGGTTACTCCTTTCATGAAAGCTATGAATTCGCATCCGGCATCCTGGGCAACATTGGTGAAAGTACCGTCGTGGTTATTGATGTAAAGCTCGGAAGGATGTGGGTAATGCAGCGATATGGTTTCATTGCCGATGAACAGGTCGAGCCAGCCATCGTTGTTGAAATCGGCCCAGGTAGCGGTTTGCGTGGGGTGGAATGAAAGTATCCCGCTTTCAACAGTAACATCGGTAAACGTTCCGTCGCCGTTATTCCTTAGCAGGGTATTGGGTTGTTTTCCTAGTTCTCTCAGCCATGCGCCGCGCAAGACCAGGATATCCGTATATCCATCATTGTTATAATCGGCCTGGATGATATTCAATCCGCCTTTTATGTTTTTCAATCCGGATTCTTTTGATACATCGGAAAAAGTACCGTCTGCATTATTCCTGAAAAAATGCATGCTTTCATCCAGTCCCCAGGAGGAAGTCACAATATCCAGGTATCCGTCATTATTAAAATCGTCCACTATGCTGCCGCCGGCCATATTCCGGAATCCGTTTAATTTCAGATCGCCCGCTATGTTCTCGAAGGGCTTTACCTTGTATTCGGAAGTATCTGTATCCAGCCCGGGTATGAGCAGGTTTCCAGGCACCCTTCCCGGGTATTGGCCTATGGCCATATAAGCGAGGTTAAGCATCCACCTCGATTCCAGGTCGTCGGGATTTTCCCTGAGGATTTTTTCATAAAGCTCAATGCTGTGCTGCGTAGCATAAGGATCCACATATATACCCTTGTCTTTAATCGGAAAAATGCAGGAGCTCATGGAATGATTGGAAACGCAGTTATTTCTTTCTCCCAACCGGAAATAAGACAGGGCCAGGAATTTCTCTGTTTCGCCGGTCGACATGCCGTTCTGCCGCTCGGTTTCAAGAACCGTTTTCAACAGATCCACCGCATCTTTTTCTTTACCGAGTTGCAGGAGAGCAAGTGCTTTAAATTGCTGAACCATGCCTATCCGGCGGGGAGAGCCGGTTGCAGTCTTCAGCAGGGAATCGTAGAATGCAAACTGCGCCGCCGGACAAAAAGGGTTTCCCATATCGTATATCGGCTTCAATCCTTCCTTGTAAAGCCGGGTCGCCTCATCATTTGCACAGTATCTTTTTACACAGGTATATGTTATAGACGTGAGCAGCAGGAAGACGGGAATGGCGATAAGTATGATCAAAAATTTCTTTTTCATCGTAATTAAGTTGGAGCTTGGTAAAAAATATATCCGCAAGCCTTGGCAATACAGGCATGCAGCAGAATGACCGCTATGCCATAGCGGTTTTTGCTGCACCATAAATGGTAATGCCTTCAGCAATTTTCAGGAGGATGCTCCGCAACGAGATGATGGGGATAGCTGATGCCGCTTATATAACGGGGTGAAAGCGGCGAAACGGTAAAGTAAAGATTACCTATTTTGAAAAGGTCATTTGCTGTATAATAGTCTGCTAAAAAGATCTTGGATGAGACCGGATGCGGATTATCATTCTTGCTTTGCCCGGGATGCTGCAGATCGTTTGCAAATTTGAAAAGTGCGTTTTTAGCCACCTTCAATTGCGTTGCTGCCGGATTGGGGATGCACAAGAGCTCCAGTGAATCGTTGTATATCCTGCGCTTTACGTATTTGTATTCCACATCTCCGATGTCCAGTTGCCCGTCAACACGTTCAAATGCTCCCGAATTATTATAATAAGGAAGATAGGTAACGGGGATTTTAATGGAGATGAGTTGCGATTC
>CAYYZJ010000036.1:0-1817 GCA_964475615.1 uncultured Flavitalea sp.
GGATCGGGGCCTGCATAGAACAAGGCGATCCCATTTAATTCGGATGGATTGGGCTTGTACTCGCCGCGCAGGTATTGATCGTAGCGGGAATCGGCAGATACCAGCGTGCGTTCAAACTGCGCCAGGGCTTTGACGATCCTGTCGCCGCTGATACTATCCGAGCCAAAGGCCTGATTGAACAAAGCAGCGTAGGATCCTTTCCGCTTTAATTTCGCTGCTGATGCCTTCAATGCCTGTCCCATTTCATGAAGATCGGTGAGCGGAGTTAATGCCTGGCTTTCCAGGCCCGCAGCCCTTCCATCCCAAAAAAAATGGCGCACCCACAACAGGTTTTCGAGCGACATGGTATTGCGCGATTGCAATGTTCCGTCCACGCCTGCGCTAAACCTCTTGCCGTCTGTAAAGGCCAGCTCCTGTTTATGACAGGTGGCGCAGGATATTTTATCATTGGCCGATAATGCGGTTTCATAAAAAAGCATCCTGCCTAACTGAACGCCTTCGGCCGTAGTGGGGTTATCGTTCGGAATAAATATTCTGTTACCGAAATAATCCGGGTAATTTATTTTTAATGGCGTGGGAGCGTGCGATGCGCCGGACGCCAGACTTACAGCAATGAATATTTTTCCGATGCGGTTCATTACAAACGGTAAACGATATTCGCGAAATAATTCCTTCCCGGCTCAGGATATCCTTTACTAAAAATAAAAAATGCCGCTAATTTCATTCATTAAAAATCACCATGATGAAAAAAATATTTTTTCTTCCGGTATTATTGTTCGGTATTGCAGGGCTTTCACAAACCAGTTCCTCCGTGGTGCGGTTCATCAAGTGAACAAATTATTCAGAGATGATGTTATGTTAGAAATTGAGGCAACCGCAATCATTCCGAAAAAATAATACGGCATTCCATTTCAAACGCTCTGCCAGGTTGGTAAAAAAAGTTAATTTTGCACCTCACCCCAAAAAGACCCTGGATTGAAAAACGATTCAGTCCATGAGCAAAATCATTATAGTATCCAATAGATTACCTGTAAAGATCCTCAATGAAGAGGGTCGGACCCGCTATCAGCCGAGTGAAGGCGGACTGGCCACGGGACTGGCCTCCATACACCAGGGAAACAGCGCCTGGATCGGATGGATCGGCAGCGAGGTGGCCCCGGAAGAACAAAAGCAGGTGAGCGCCCAGCTCAGCGAACTGAAACTGGTTCCTGTTTTTTTGTCGCAGCGGGAGATCAATCTTTATTATGAAGGATTTTCCAATGAAGTATTGTGGCCGGTATTTCATTATATGTCGCCCTACGCGGTGTTCGATGATGAATACTGGCAATATTACCAGCAGGTGAATGAAAAGTTCAGGGATGTGGTTCTGCAGGTGGCGCAATCGGGCGATACGATATGGATACACGACTATCAACTGCTGCTGCTGCCCAGCCTCATACGGGCTGCGCTTCCCAATGTCACCATCGGTTTTTTCCAGCATATCCCCTTCCCTTCCTATGAGCTGTTCCGGCTTATTCCCTGGCGTACCGAGCTGCTGCAAGGCATGCTGGGGGCCGACCTGATCGGCTTTCATACCTACGACGACGCCCGTCATTTTTCAACGACCGTCATGCGCATCCTGCAGATACAGACCTCGTCGAACCTCATACAATACAATGGCCGCACCGTTTCTGCAGAATCCTTTCCCATGGGCATCGACAGCGATAAATTTGAATCGCTGGTGAATGATCCGAAAGTGATCGATGAAAAAAAACATCTCGCAGAAACCTTCACCAGACAAAAACTGATCTTATCGATCGACCGCCTCGATTACAGCA
>CAYYZJ010000037.1:0-6629 GCA_964475615.1 uncultured Flavitalea sp.
TCGTATACACACATTTGCTATGCGCAAACACCGGCTCCTTTTTATACACGGTCTTCAGATACAAAGGTATCAGCCCCGTCATCCAGCCGCTGCAATGGATCACATCGGGAGGCCAGCCGAATTTCTTTACTGTTTCCAGCGCGCCCTTGCAGAAGAAAACCGTTCTCAGCCCGTTGTCATCGAACCATTTCTCCTTTTCGTCATGAAAGATGAATTTGCGTTTGAACAGGTCTTCATTTTCGAGGAAATATACCTGCAGGCGGGCATTGGGCAGGGAAGCTACTTTGATCTGGAGGGGATAATCATCATTGTCGATCGAAACATTGATCCCGGAAAGCCTGACCACTTCATGCAGGCGATGCCTTCTTTCATTGATCACCCCGAAACGGGGCATGATACAGCGCACTTCAAAGCCTTGATCATTTGATTTAATTGCCAGCTTGTTCACGGTCTCTGCAAATTCTGTCAGTTCAAGATAGGGCGACATTTCGTTGGCAATAAATAAAATTCTTTTCTTTGTTACCATTATTGATGACAATTGATGAAGAGACTTAACCAAAATTCAGGTTGCAAAGGTAAGCATTTTATTCCGGAATTGGCGCGGAGGCTGCATTCCGGTCATGCAAAACATCAAAAATGATTCTATTCAGAAAGGCCGGACAGTTGAGCGACTATATCCGTAAACAAAGATCCGCGACGCGCAGCATAGCGCTGGTGCCCACCATGGGCGCCCTGCACCAGGGCCATGTATCGCTTGTTGAAGCGGCAAAAAAAGAGACCGGCTTTGTGGCCTGCAGCATTTTCGTAAACCCCACGCAGTTCAATGATCCCCGCGATTTTCAAAAATATCCGGTAACCATCGAGCAGGACATTTATCTGCTCGAAAAAAACAATACCGACCTGCTTTTTTTGCCCGATGTGAAAGAGATCTATCCGCAGGGCAGCGAGCGGCTCGAGCAATATGATCTCGGATACCTGGAAACGATCCTGGAGGGCAAATACAGGCCCGGGCATTTCCAGGGCGTTTGTCAGGTCATGTATCGCATTTTGCGCATTACGGAGCCTGATGATCTGTTCATGGGACAAAAAGATTATCAGCAATGCATGGTGATCAGCCGGCTGCTGGAGCTGATGCAATCGAAAACGGTATTGCATACCTGTCCCACGAAGCGTGAGCCCGACGGGCTGGCCATGAGCAGCCGCAACATGCGCCTGAATGAAACGGCCAGGAAAAAAGCAACGGGCATTTATCAATCGCTCGATTATTTAAAAAAGAACCTGCATTCCGGGGATCTTTCCGGCATCCTTGCTGTGGCCAGGGATATATTATTGAAGCATGATTTCAGGATCGATTATGTGGAGATAGCCGATGCCGCAACATTGGAGCCGGTGAGCAACTGGAACGGGAAGCAGCAACTGGTGGCGCTGATAGCGGCTTTTCAGGATGATGTGCGGCTGATAGACAATATGATACTGACCGATCAACCGAACTCGAAATAGATTGTTTATTTTTGCAGCCGCCGCCAAAAAGCGGCCATTTTTATGGAGATTGAAGTCCTTAAATCAAAGGTCCATCGCGCTGTAGTTACAGAAGCCAACCTCAACTATATGGGCAGCCTTACCCTGGATGAAGACCTGATGGATGCAGCCAATATGATCGAGAATGAAAAGGTGCAAGTGGTGAATGTAAATAATGGAGCGCGCATAGAAACCTATCTCATCAAAGGCAAGCGGGGATCAGGAACATGCTGCCTCAACGGCCCTGCTGCAAGACAAGGCGCCGTTGGCGATGTTATCATCGTGATCTCTTATGCAACCATGGATTTTGAAGAAGCCAGGCGATTCAAGCCCTGGATTATTTTTCCGAAAGAAGGGAACAAGCTATAGAAAGGGGAAAGGCATAAGGTGTAAGGTATGAGGCCTGGCCAATGAAAAACACCTTCTGCCTTCTACCTTCCGCCTTTTACCTTAATTGTTGTAAATTGATCATGTGAACAAGAAACTCCTGGCCATAGTACAGTACTTTTTTTTCGCCGCCCTGGCGGCCTTTTTTGTGTGGTTGAGCATACGCGACCTGGATCATGACAAATGGATGCAGCTCAAGAGTGCGCTTAACCATGCCCGTTACTGGCTGCTGCTTCCTGTATTTGCGCTGTTGCTGGTATCGCACTGGCTGAGGGGGCTGCGCTGGCGCCAGCTTATGGAGCCGCTCGGATACCATCCTTCCAAGCTGAACACTTTCTTTGCCGTGCTCATCGGCTATTTCGTCAATCTCGGCGCGCCGAGGCTGGGAGAAGTGATCAAATGCACTATACTTGCCCGTTATGAAAAAGTGCCGGCCGACAAGCTGGTGGGCACCATCGTGGCGGAAAGGGCTTTCGATGTGATCTGCCTGGTGCTGGTATTCGGGCTGGCCTTCGTATTCCAATTCGATGTGATCAGCTCGCTGGCGCAAACGACCATCTATCCTTTACTCAGGAATAAGAACGGCCAGACTTCCTATCGAAAAGTCATTTACATTGTCGTCGGAGCCCTGATCCTTTTCATCCTGCTGAGGTTTTTATTCAACCGGCTCGGGCATATCAATATCGTGCAGCGGATAAAAGCCATTTTAACCGGCATCTGGCATGGCCTTACCAGTGTGCGATCGCTCAAGAACAAGCCGCTGTTCTTTGCCTATACCATCGGCATCTGGCTCATGTACCTGCTGAGCACCTGGTGCGGTTTCTTTGCGATCCGGGAAACCAGCGGACTTGGACTGGCCGATGCGCTTACCGTGCTGGCCATGGGCAGCGTGGGCATGATCGTTTCGCCGGGAGGGATCGGCGCCTATGCATTGCTGGTACAATCCACCGTTGCCTTATACAATATTCCTGAAGAGCCTTACGGGCAGGCGCTGGGCTGGCTGCTCTGGTTCGGCCAGTTCGTGAGCTTTATCCTCTTTGGGGTAACGAGCTTTGTGTTGTTGCCGCGTATAAACAAAAGACCACATGAAACAATCGCAAATCGTGCAGCATAAGATTTACGATCTTGCCGGCCTGCAGCAGCAGGTCCGCCGCTGGCGCCTGCTCAGCAAGACCATCGCCTTCACTAACGGCTGTTTCGATATCCTGCACCAGGGGCATATTGTTTCCTTATCGCAGGCTGCTACCGAAGCCGATGTGCTCATTGTTGGTGTAAATTCCGATGCATCTGCACGAAGGCTGAAAGGAGACCATCGCCCCGTCAACGGCCAGCAATCAAGGGCCATACTGCTGGCTTCATTGCTGATGGTGGATGCCGTTATTATTTTTGAAGAAGACACTCCGCTGGAGCTCATCAAAACCATTTTACCGGATGTACTTGTAAAAGGCGGAGACTATACCCTCGATCAGATCGTTGGCGCCAAGGAAGTCATCGATAACGGGGGAAGGGTAGTGATCAATCCTATTTTACCAGGGTTTTCTACAACGGGGATTATTGAGAAGATTGTGAAGTTGTGAAAATGAACTAAGGATTTACCAGGATCAGTGAAGGCAAGGCAAATTTTTTAAAATCCTTATCGGCTGTTACCAAAGTATATCCTTCTATCAAAACAGTAGCAGCAATTATCGCGTCGGGCAATTTTACTTTGAATCGCTGCTTTAAGCGGATAGCTTCATTTTTAATGGAATTGGTAAGAGGCAGCACTGTACAAAAGTTGATGGCAGATTCGCGTATGGTCAATTCCCGCCTTGACAAACCAGTCACACCCAGGATTTCAATTTCAGTGATAACTGACAGATAACAATCATTTTCGAAATAAGGCTCAACAGATGGCAGGCCCTTTAATGCATATACCAGTATGTTCGTATCGAGGAGATAACTATTTCCATTCATTCCTGAGTTTTTTTTGATACTTCAGGCCATCCTCGATTTCCGGCAGCTTGCCAAAAAAAGATTTAGTGCTCTTTTTCCCAGTACTTTTCTTCTTCCGGGAAGTCTTGCGGAGCAATGCTTTCACTTTTTCCGGGCTGGAGTTTCTTCTTATTTCTACTATCATAAATGATTTAATACAAAATTAATTAATTATCCATGATACATCCGCTCCACCTCCTGCACAATCGCCTCTATCTGCCTGTCATCGCCCTGCGCATCATAAGGCTGTTTGAGGTTGCTGCCGAAGAAAAAGGCAACGGTTTGCCAGAAACGGGCCGTGAATCCACCCTTGTATTCCTTGATCAGATCGTAACAGTTGTTGCCGGTTTGCCGGTTGATGAGCTTCATCAGGATCTTACCCTGGTATACGGATAACTTCTCCAGCGGATCGGCGAATTCCCTTTTCAAATCCTTTTCCCTCGATTTGATATATGATTTCCGTTCCGATTCGGAAGTCATTTTAGCCAGCTTGCCATTCATCTCCGTAATAATAGAACCCGCTTTTCGTGCATACGGATACGTTACATAAACGGCATTGCGCAACCGCGTCCATTCTTCCATCCTCCTGCGCATGGCATGCGTCATGGGATGTGTTACCCAAACCAGCTCCAGTGTCCTTGCCGGAATAGTATCGCCGTTATAGACCACTATGGGCACATATATCGTATCGTTTTTTCCGGACTGCTGGGAAAAATTAACCTGCGCATGGCTGTGCTGCATCGTCATCAGGAGGACTACGAAAACACTGAAGAAGAGGTATTTTTTCCTTGCTGGCATCATAACAGAACCACTTAAAATTAGATAAAATCCCCCATATTTTATACCAGATGACAAAGGAACCCATCTAAACGCTGCCCCGCCCGATTCAGTATGTAACGACATCTTGTCATGCAACAGCAGGAATTGCTTTGACCCTGCGCACCATGCTCATGATAAAGCCGATGATCATGATGATGGTGCCAAGCCAAACGAGATTGATCTGCGGAAACTCATACACCTTGAGCGAAATGAAAGGAACCATTGCAGCAGATTCTTTAACCCGAAGCTCGATCTTGTTGTTGTCCACCACCTGCCCCAGCGCCAGGGCCAGGTTCTGCGCGAATATCGTGTCGGCAACATAATGCGCCTGGTTGTTTTTTACATACAAGAGCGGATTCGCTTTATAATGCATGCTGTCCCTGCTCACCACGGTAATGTCGGCCATCAGCGCAGTATCCGAAGAAGTGAAATGATATTTATCGTTATTGGGATTGACCACTACCCTGTTCAGCACCAGATAGCCATGGGAATAATACACGGTATCGTTCACCGCCACAGGGTAGGATTTGAACTGGGCGGTGTCTTTTTCGGTGTCCATCACATTGGCGTAATTGAGATAGGTGAAAATATCGCGATCCCAGTAATGATATTTGTCCGGATTGTGCGAATAATTCTCCTGTCCCTTGGTATTCCTGATGAGGTTGGGAAACAGATCGAATTCCTTTCCGTTATCTTTCTTTTGAAAATTGATATCGAAATAAATGATATTGCCTGCTTCGTTAATGGAATCGCTGCTGCGGTAAGTGGCCCAGTACTTGCCCATATCCGTCTTCACATTCCTGAGCAGGGTAATATTCTCCAGCGGATTTTCTTTCATGGCCGGATCAAAAGGAAGATTGATGCCGGTGGTATTGTAAGACAGCACCTGCTTTTTCGAAGACGATATCAAAATGCCCACCAGCATCAACCCGAAACCGATATGCGCCACAGAAGCGCCTGCAGCCTTGAGCTTGCCGTTCAGTCCCGCGCGGATATAAGCTGCATTGGCAACAACCGCATACACGGCACTGAATATGGCGAGATGGATGGCTGCCAGAAAACCGCTGCCGTACTTATCGTAATGAATGCCCCCGAAAATGCTGATCAGCGATGAAACAACAAGCGCAATCACCGTAGGCCATAACATTCTCTTCAGGAAGAAAGCCTTCGTGGTATCCTTGTATTTGAGGTATTGGGTGATGGCGGTAAGTATGCCGAGAATGATGGCAATGAATATTTCAACGCGGTTATAGGCAAAGGCCGCATCTTCCCCTATCGTCCATTTGGTGCCTGCAATTTTATTGATAACAGGAAGCGAAGTGGCGATTGTAATGAATAAAGTAGAAAGAAAAATGACGAGCGAGCCGATAAACATCCAGAACTCGCGCGAATACGTGCTTTCTTCCTTGGCGATATGCGGAATGTGCTTATATCGCATAATGAACAATATTCCGGCGGGAACCAGGAACACCACAATGAACAGGAACAGTTGCGTATTCATGCCCGATTCAACGAATGCATGTACGGAAGTATCGCCCAGAACGCCGCTGCGCGTGAGGAAGGTTTCGTAAAGGATGAAAATAAAAGTAAGCAAGAGGAACAGGTACACGCTCCGGAGCGAATGGCCGGTGGCGTTATAGATGACCTGCGTATGCAGTCCCGCAATCAGCACCAGCCAGGGAATCAGGGAGGCATTCTCCACCGGATCCCATGCCCAATAGCCTCCGAAGGTCAGTGATTCATAGGCCCAGGCCGCACCCATCATGATGCCTGTGCCCAGTATGCAGGCAGAGAACAACGTCCAGGGAAGCGCCGCTTTTGTCCAGGCGCCATATTGCTTTTTCCATAGTCCGGCAAACGCGTAAGCAAAAGGAACGATAGTGGAAGCAAAGCCCAGGAACAATATCGGCGGATGGATGACCATCCAGTAGTTC
>CAYYZJ010000038.1:0-3784 GCA_964475615.1 uncultured Flavitalea sp.
ATAATAAACAAACCAGCAGAGCACTTCATCCATCACCGGTTTCATGGAGTTGAACATTTTGTATACCACTCTTTCTTCCAGTTGCTTCATCCCGCCATGTCCGGCCCAGGCTTTATTATAGACGACCGTAAAATCGGCGGCAAATTTTTTCAGCTTGCTCTTATCGATATGTATGGCACGATAAGCCGGATCCTTGGCGCAGGCAGCATGGCGCTCGAATATTTTTTTCGACAGGGGCTGCATGGTGTCCATGCCGAAACATACCTGGTTGAAAAAAGTGCGGAACCCGTATTGCTCAAATAGGTCTTTATAATAAGGCGGATTGAAATTCATGCCGTATAGAGGCGGATGAAAACCCTCGGTAAGCAATCCCCACCATTTATCCCTTTCGCCGAAATTGATGGGGCCGTCCATGGCGCCCATGCCTCTTTGCAGGAGCCAGTGCCTGGCCACATCGAAGAGCATATCGGCGGCCTGCTGGTCGTTGATGCAATCAAAAAAACCGATCCCGCCAACGGGAACGTCATCTCCCTTGGTTTTATATTTTTTATTTACAAAAGCAGCAATGCGGCCAATGAGGCGGCCATCTCCGTTCTTTAAAATCCAGCGGATGCATTCGCCATGCCGGAAGGCCTTGTTGCGGGCCGGATCGAAAACTTCGCTGATATCCTTATCGAGCGGACGGATATAATGCTCGTTGTGGCGGTTCAATTCCACATTCACCCGGATAAATTCATGCCTGGTGAGCTGATCAGAGACCTCTATCAATTGCATAATAAATGGGCGTAAAAGTAAAGATATTGCAGTACTTAATCATTCTCATCATCTTATTGTTCAATGGCCGGAAATCTTTTAACCGGCAATTCACAATTTTAAGAATTTAAGCGACCGGATTTCGGATTTTCCCCTGTTCTCCCTTACCTTTGCAGCCATTTTTAACGCTTACATTTAAACAATTGATTATATGCCAAAAGCCGGGAAGATCAAACAGATCATTGGCGCCGTGATTGATGTTCAGTTTGAAGGCAAACTCCCAGAAATTTATAATGCACTGGAGCTGACCAGGCCAGGTGGCGAAAAGCTGGTGCTGGAAGTACAGCAGCATCTTGGCGAAGACAGCGTTCGCTGCATAGCCATGGACGGTACCGAAGGACTGGTGCGCGGACTGGAAGTGATAGATACCGGTTCAGCGATTGCCATGCCTGTCGGCGATGCCATCAAAGGCCGGCTGTTCAATGTAACCGGCGATCCTATCGACGGATTGCCTCCTGTTCCGAAAGTGAATGGCAGGCCCATTCACAGCAAGCCTCCTGCTTTTGAAAACCTCAGCGTAACCACCGAAATATTGTTTACCGGCATCAAGGTCATCGACCTCATCGAGCCTTATGCAAAAGGCGGAAAGATCGGACTGTTCGGTGGCGCCGGTGTCGGTAAAACCGTTTTGATCCAGGAGCTGATCAACAATATCGCAAAAGCGTATTCCGGCGTCTCGGTATTTGCCGGCGTGGGCGAACGCACCCGCGAGGGCAATGACCTCATGCGCGAAATGATCGAAGCAGGCATCATGAAATACGGCGAAGAGTTCAGGCACAGCATGGAAAAAGGCGGATGGGATCTGACTAAGGTTAACCTGAAAGAGCTGGCCGATTCCAAAGCCACTTTTGTATTCGGGCAGATGAATGAACCGCCGGGGGCCCGCGCCAGGGTTGCACTCAGCGGACTGACCATTGCCGAATATTACCGCGATGGCGACGGCAAGGGACAGGGACGCGATATCCTTTTCTTTGTCGATAATATCTTCCGTTTTACGCAGGCCGGCTCCGAAGTATCGGCCCTGCTTGGCCGTATGCCTTCGGCAGTAGGTTATCAGCCTACGCTGGCCACTGAAATGGGGTTGATGCAGGAAAGGATCACTTCTACCAAGAACGGATCCATCACTTCCGTGCAGGCAGTGTATGTTCCGGCGGATGACCTTACCGATCCTGCCCCGGCCACTACTTTCGCGCACCTCGATGCCACCACGGTATTGGATCGTAAGATCGCCGACCTCGGTATTTATCCGGCCGTGAACCCGCTGGATTCCACTTCACGCATCCTTACTCCGCAGATCGTGGGCGAAGCGCATTACAATTGCGCCAACCGCGTGAAGCTGGTGCTGCAACGCTATAAAGAGCTGCAGGATATCATCGCCATCCTCGGACTGGATGAGCTCAGCGATGAAGACAAGCTGACGGTAGCCAGGGCGCGTAAAGTACAGCGCTTCCTTTCGCAACCTTTCCATGTGGCTGAAGCATTCACCGGATTGAAAGGCGTGCTGGTGCCGATCGAAGAGACCATCCGCGGTTTCAATATGATCATGGACGGTGAAGTGGATGAATATCCCGAAGCAGCATTCAACCTTGTTGGAACGATCGATGATGCTATTGAAAAAGGCAAGAAACTCCTGGCGCAGGCACAACAATAATCTATGAATCTCGAAATATTAACGCCGGAAAAAAAATTATTCAGCGACGACGTATATGGCGTGCAACTGCCCGGCATCACCGGGCGTTTTGAGATACTCGACAAGCATGCCCCCCTCATCAGCGCATTGAAAGCGGGAAGGATAAAAGTGCTCAAGGACAAATCCAATCACCTTGCTTTTTTCGAAATCCAGAGCGGCTTCGTGGAAGTGCTGGCCAATACTGTTACCGTGCTGGCGGAAGGCGCTTCGGCGGTTGAATAGCAATATATATTTAGGTAGAAGGGATAAGGTGAAAAGAAAGGCCTTACGCCTTCCACCTTATACCTTCTGCCTAATTCAACTGCGGGTCAATTGGGAAATTCGCCATCATCTCATATTCTCCGCCCAAATGACGAAGGGCTTCCTTCCATATTTCTGAAGTATTTTTATGGAACACGAGCTGGCGGTTGGCTTTTACGGACAGCCAGGATTTTTCCTTGAGCTCGTCGGCCAGTTGTCCGCTTCCCCATCCTGAATAGCCGATATAAAAACGGATCTTATTCATATTGATTTCTCCGGAACGGATCAGCTCTATCGTCGTTTCAAAATCCCCACCCCAATATACGCCGTCTACAATTTCATAACCTCCCGATATCTTATCGGGATATTGATGCAGAAAATGAATGGTATCCATCTGCACAGGGCCTCCGTAATAAACGGGAATCTTCAGGTCGTCCAGGCCATTGATCAGCTCATTGAGTGTATAATCATAGCTTTTGTTCAACACAAATCCGAAACTTCCTTCTTCCTGATGCTCGCAAAGAAACACCACGGTACGCATAAAATTGGGATCCTTCAAAAAAGGGTCCGCGATCAATAATATTCCGGCTTTGGGATCTTCCATAACTGTAAATTAATTAATCTTTCGTAAAAAAACAGCCTCTCCGAAACCCCTTCTCTTTCTTTAAAGAGCCGGGCGTCTTTAAAAAAGCTGCATTATCCGGCTCAATAAGATAAGGAATTATTTCCACGGCCTGCCTGCCCTGCTTTGTGAAACCTTAGTTAAATAGCAGGCCGGCAGCCGGCGCCCGCTATTAAAGCTTGGCGCTGTTTTATACCTTTGCTGTTTCATAACTTGCAGCCGATTATGACCAAAACTGGGCATGCAGAAAAGCCGGCTGCCGGTTTGCTGGTTAAACAATTGAGCATTCGTGAAAAAAAATTTCCCCATCATCATCATACTCGTTACTATCTCCCTCATTGGCATTATCTATATCCAATGGAACTGGATACTGACCATGGTGGAGAACAAGCAGGAAGAGCTTTCGCATAAGCTGATCG
>CAYYZJ010000039.1:0-1866 GCA_964475615.1 uncultured Flavitalea sp.
TTTTATCATATAGTGCCTCCACATCGATATATCCGAGTTCCGGGTCATCAATAAACTAATTTGTTACCAGCCTCTTATATTAAAAATAGAGCTAAGTGATAATTCGAACATGACCTTTACTGGCGGCTATTCGCAAACTAACATATGCTAATTATTTTTTTAAAGCAGTGCTGGGCCAGTACTTTTCTGGAATTAAATTACCTAATTCATAATAAACTTCTTGAACCATTGCGAGTGGAACATCAAAGCATTGTATATTATTTCGCGCTTCATATGTATTGGTAGCATAAGCTGTAGGCTGAATCCATAAAAACTTACATATATTCTTTCGAACTATCACTTGTAAATGCCAGCGATCAAAATTTTCTCCCCAATTAAATAAAAACTTATCGAAGCGTGTTAATTTTTCCTGCTCTGCAACTGCTAAATCATAGAATTTGTCGGGATTATTATAAAAAGGATTAGTAGTCAAAAAAACTTGACGGCAGTTTAATCCTTCTAATTCATTCAACCATAAATCTTCATTTTTCAACGCAACTCTATACAATGAGTTAATAAAAGGTGCTAGTAGGTTTTTATCTTGCCAATCACCTATTCTTGTGTTGTTTAGCCATAAAGCTGTTTTATGGCCCCACTTATTGGTTGATACATTCACCTCAACCGCAAAAAGTTCTTTTTTCCCAATTAAGTAATTCATTTTATTTACCCTTTTGTATATCCTGCTTTTTTCTTTATTTCTTTAGGTACGATAGATTTGTCTAAGGGCGTAACAAGTTGACCTTTTCTATTTACATTTTCTCCAGTAGAACCACTCCAATGATACGCGCCATTGCCATCGCCAGAAAATCTATGAAAAACCGCTTTCTTCCCTCTTCCTTCAAAAGACCACCAAGTGTCTGTTGATTCATCATAATATGACTTGCTTCCCCATAACGTTAAATGATTAGATGGTATTACAGAAGCATCAGATCCACCTACTGGTTTACTTGGATTATGTTTATCGTTAATTTCATATAGGATTCTACGTCTTCTTAATTCATTCGCATAAATCCTATCTTGATCTGTAGCATTTCCATTTGTTAAACGCCTCTGCACATCGGATAAGTATTGATCAGATAATGTAGAAGGGTCAGTTGTGATAATTTCATACGATTGAATACTAACATTCCATCGAATAATATTATGCTGTTTTGCGTTTTCTGCTTGGAGACTCCATATAAGCCTATCAACCCAGGTAATTTGTTTCGGCTGCTCTTTCGGTTTTAATAAGGATACCTGCCAAGAACCATTTGCATTATATACAGTCATGCTTTCTCCATCAGCGTTTATATATGCTCCACAATTTGGACAGATTTTAGATTGCAATTCGGATGGAGAAATAAATCGTGACTGTGGTGCATATGCCCCAGAGTTTACAGGAACATCTGTTAATAATTGTGTAGTATTCCTCAATGTACCATCCCGACCTACACTGAGATTGCTTAATTGAGGAAATATTGGTCTAGCAGTTCCTTGCTCAGTAGTAGTACCAATTTCTGCTCCATCAATATCTACATAATTAATAGGATTGTCTTCTGCATAACTATATGGGCTGTTCCATGGGTACGAATTTATCAGGGGATCTACTGAAAGAAAACAACCGCATCTCGGGTCATAGAACCTGTTATCATAATCATAACTATTCCATTCCCCTTTGATTTCATTGTCTTTCATTTTGCCATCGAACCCAAACCGATACGTATTCGGATTCAACACCCTGGACACCAGCCTTTGCCCGAACGGATCATACTCCTGGGCATCCACAATCTCCACCTGATAGCTCCCTGTCAAAGAACTATTGCCTGCTGAAGGTACACCTATTTTTTT
>CAYYZJ010000040.1:0-2578 GCA_964475615.1 uncultured Flavitalea sp.
CGATGAGGCGGTCGCCCCAGATCCACAGCTCTCTTCCTTTATGCGCAAGATGGTCATGGAAGATGCGCACTTCATCGGCAAAAAGCTGGGCGTTATCATTCCCTGCGCATCTCGGACATTTATCTTCTCCCAAATAAAACACTTCATCCATGCCTGCATGAAAGGCATCGCTTTCAAAAGCATCGCAAAGCTCATCCACCACGGAAAAAACAATGGCATGCAGGTCGGGATGCAGGGGACAATAGCTTCTGCAATACAGGTTGTCGGCATTGGGCCATTCATATTTCTCCGGCATCTTCACATAAGGCGTTTCATCGAACTGTGGATATACCTGCAGCAGCTTGCCGTTGCGGTTGGCCCATGACTGATGGCCCAGCATATTGATCTGCGGAATAACACGGATATGATTTTTCCTGCAGACCTTCACGATCTTTTTTACGTCCGACTGGGAAAGCGCGAAGCTGTCCGTAAGTTCGGGATGCGTTTTGAATTCATAGCGGTAATCGATCAGCACCAGCAGCACATTCACTTTGCGCGGGGCCAGCTCTTTGTCGATGAACTGAACAAAAGAATCCAGTGCCGCCGGCCTCGGCGCATTGATGCAGAAGCCGCGCACCGGCAGGATGCTGTCGAGCTTTTGCTGTGCACGGAGGGGAACGCCGGATAGAACAAACAGCGCAGTTGCCAATGGCATCATCCATAATTTCTTTCGCATAAGCATGGGTTTGATATTATTAAGTGCAGTTGCCGCGCATTTTGTAACAGCCGGTTGTAAAATTATTCCCAATTTAGTGAAATGGAGTAATTTCGGTGCTATAGTTGCTGTAACACGGTCAATGGACATCTCCTCTTATATCGATCACACCTTATTAAAGCCCACGGCCACCGAAGCCGATATCAGGAAATTATGTTCGGAAGCCCTGCGGTACCGGTTTGCAGCGGTTTGCATTCCTCCGCCTGCAGTAAAGCAGGCCAGGCAGCTTACGCGCGGATCGGCGGTGAGAGTGGCCACGGTGATCGGATTCCCTTTCGGCTATTCGGTAACGAAAGCCAAGCTGGCGGAAACGGAGCAGGCCATTGCCGATGAGGCCGACGAGCTGGATATGGTGATCAACCTCATGGCGCTGAAGAACGGCCACTGGAATTACCTGGCGGAAGAAGTGCGGGTGATGGCCGAAGCCGCGCATGCCGGCGGCAGGCTGCTGAAAGTGATCATCGAAAGCGGCGTATTGACCGACGATGAGATCATCCGCTGCTGCGAGCTGTACAGCAAGGCAGGCGCCGATTTCCTCAAGACCTCCACCGGCTATGCAGAAAAAGGCGCGAGCCTGGATGCTGTGAAGCTGATGAAAAAGCACTTACCCCCTGCCGTTAGGATCAAGGCATCGGGAGGAATACGGAACTATGCATTTGCCCGGCAACTGGTGGAAGCAGGCGCCTCCCGGCTGGGATGCAGCGCCAGCGTGGCCATTGTAGAAGGAGCGGTTGCGGATCAGTCAGCCTATTAAATTTCAGGAACGATGAATAAAATGCTGATTTTGGTTTTCCTGTTTGGCGGCAACCTGTTTGCGCAAACAGATTCCGGCGCTGTAGTCATCCATAAAGACCCGCGCCTCGACCTGCTGATCAAAAAGCAGATCGAGATCAATGAAGAAACCTCGCGCGAAAGCCGGCGCAATATGCCGGGCTATCGCATCCAGGTCATCAATTCAAAAGACCGGAATAAAGTGTTTGCCGTAAAAACCAAGATATATCAGGATTTTCCCGAGCTCAAGCCATATCTTTTATATCAGCCTCCGAACTATAAACTGAAAGTGGGCAATTTCAAAACCGCCGACGAGGCTGCGCCTTATATCAAACAATTATCCAAATTATTCCCCTCGGGCGTTTACCTGGTTCCGGATATCATTGAAGTAAAACCGGAATAAACGGCGAAGTGCGTAAATTGCGGCATGCTCCAGCAAAAGATCAAACAGCTCGCCGGCCAATATGCTCCTGATTTTATTAACGTCCGCCGGCACCTTCATGCCCATCCCGAACTGAGCTATCAGGAATTTGAAACATCGGCATTCGTGCAGCAAAAGCTCGGTGAAATGGGTATTCCGTTTAAAGTGAAGGCAAAGACGGGTGTGGTGGGATTGATACAAGGAAAGAATCCCGGCAAAAAACTGATCGCGCTTCGCGCGGATATGGATGCGCTTCCGATCAGGGAAGAAAACGATATCCCTTACAGATCGCAAAAAGAAGGCGTGATGCATGCCTGCGGGCACGATGCGCATACGAGCATCCTGCTTGGCGCATCGAAGATCCTCAATGAGCTCAGGCAGGAATGGGAAGGCAGCATCAGATTGTTGTTTCAGCCGGGCGAAGAAAAAAATCCCGGCGGCGCCAGCCTGCTGATCAAAGAAGGCGTGTTGAAAGATCCAGAACCTTCGGCCATATTCGGACTGCACGTGCATCCCGGCCTCGAAGCAGGCAAGCTGAGCTTTCGCGGAGGCATGGTCATGGCCAGCGCCGATGAGCTGTATATTACCATCCGCAGCAAAGGCGGACATGCGGCGGCTCCGCATACTACTGC
>CAYYZJ010000041.1:0-1555 GCA_964475615.1 uncultured Flavitalea sp.
TGATCCTTTTTCTGGAAGCCCCGCCTTTGGTGCGGATGATGATCTCATCATGGCCGCGCATGCTGTAGGCAGTGGCATTGCCGAGGCGGCCGGTAAAGTTCAGGTTGTTTTTAAGGATGCCCATACAACAGGATATTAAATTAGCTTTAAGATAAGCATAAACCAGGATAAAAGCAAGTAAAAGGCAGAGATAATCCAGCGCTTTTAAAATCAGGGTTATCTGTGGCTTATCACTGGCTTATCTCTGGCTTATCCTGGACTTCAACACCTTTTCAATAGAAAAACAATATCAATCCAGCTCTTCTATCCTGATATTCCTCCATCTCACTTTAATCCCTCCGCCCTCATGTATCTGTAGTGCAATAAACCCTTCGCCCTGTCCTATTTTTTCATCTTTGAGCGCGATCATCTGATGGCCGTTCAGCCAGGTAACAACACTATCGCCGTTCACCCTGATCACATATTGGTTCCATTCGCCATACTTCAGTATTTTCTCGTCTTCCGGCTTGGGCAGTATGAGCCAGCCTCTTCCGTACGATTCATAAATGCCGCCGGTATGTTGCCCGGGCGGAGCTACTTCGGCCTGCCATCCGCTGATCTTTACACCTTCGATCGAAGAGCGGAAAAATACCCCGCTGTTGCCATTGGCCTCCTGTCTGAACTCCAGGCTGAGCACAAAATTCTTATATTTTTTATTGGTGGAGAGATAGCCGTATTGCTTTTCCGGGCCGCTTTCACAGATCAGCTCGCCGTTCTCGGCATACCATTTTTCTTTACCGTTGTTAGTCCAGCCGCTGAGGTCTTTGCCGTTGAACAGATCTTTCCAATTTTGTGCAAACAGGCCTGATGAAAGAACAATGCAACAGGCTGCCAGCGTCAATTTTTTCATAAACTGTGTTTAATTTAATTTATAGTTTCCTTTTTATTATCGATCCAATTCGCTTCGATGATATCATAACTGATGATAATTCCCAGCGCCACCGCTTCCACAAAAAACGTGGCAAACTGTATCTTAACGAAAAGCCATCCTCCTGCCAGCGCGCCAATTACATAAAGCAGGATGATGGCCAGGCGGAGCTGTATTTTCTGAATGAGCGTATGCGGCCTGCCGGTCTTTGGATGCAGCCATTCGGAAAGCTCGGCGCCGAGATCGGTGAGCACTCCGGTAAGATGGGAAGTCTTGACCTTGCCTTCGGAAATGGTGTTGACGGAGCTGTTCTGAAGCCCCATCGCAAACAGCAGCATGAAGCTGAGCAGGAGCACCTGCTTTTCGGATTCGTCATTATAATAACGCGTTCCGTAAAATCCGATCAGCAAAAGCAGGCAAAGCTCCAGGGAAATAGGCAATGCATGAGCAAAAAAAGGGCCCCGGTGCTGGAAGGAACGGATGAGGAAATGCGCAGCAGCCGACCCGAACAAAAACATCAGCAGCCACCCGAACACGGTGAACATCTCGAAAAAATTGCCCTGCAGCATGTGATGGGCAAAGCTCGTCGTGTGACCGGTAACGTTAGCAGTATAAGTATAGCAGGCCATTACCCCGGCAATATTGGTC
>CAYYZJ010000042.1:0-3203 GCA_964475615.1 uncultured Flavitalea sp.
TTCACACGAAATGCAGACGCCGCTGGCCGTGATCCGCTCCAAGCTCGACCTGCTGGTGCAGGACGAGGGCCTTACCGAACAGCAAAGCAAGGCCGTGCAGGCCGCCGACAATGGACTGGAAAGATTGACCAGGCTGAACAAATCGCTGCTGTTGCTGGCCAGGATAGAGAACCAGCAGTTCGACGGCAAAACGGCTTTCGATCTCAGGGAAAAACTGCAGGACAAGCTCATCCAGTTCGGGCACTGGTATAAAGACCGGGATATAACGGTTACGGATACACTAAAACAAGCGGTCGTGACCATGAACCCCGAACTGGCCGATGCCCTGCTGAATAACCTGCTGAGCAATGCGTTCAAATATGCCGAACCGCGGGGGCGCGTGCGGATTTATCTCGATGCCGGACAACTGGAAGTATCCAATAGCGGAACCACTCCCCTGCCCGACCGCCAGCGATTGTTCACGCGGTTCTATAAGCCTTCGCCTTCTGCGAACGGCAATGGCCTCGGGCTCTCCATCATCAAGCAGATCTGCGCGGCTTCGGGATTTGCGGTGAGTTATGAGTTCAGGGAGGGAGAACATTGTTTCAGGGTTGTTTTCCGGCACTGATAAAATGCCTGGCAGCAAAACCGCCAGGCATGGTCATTTTAAACATCCATCTCAAACCATAACTTTTTCCACCGATGTTTTTACCATATCGAGGATGGAATTCCAGCCCATGTTGAAATTGCCTGCTGCAAAATCGGGATTGCCGGAAGGGAAAGTTTCCAGTCCGCGATGAGTAAGCTTCAATCTGGTGCGATCGCCTTCCGGAAACAGCTCGAAGGTTACAAAGGATTCGCCCGGATAACCTGCATATTTCCAGCTATAGGTCATCTTTTTGCCGGGTATCACTTCGGTTACTTTACAAAGATGCAGATAGGGTTTCGTGGGCGATGCGCCGGCCGAGAATTCAAACTCAAAACCCGGTTCGGCCCTGAATTCTTTAATATCGAAATTCCATTGTCTTATCTGATCCTTATCGGTGATGGCCCGCCATACCCGGTCGGCAGAAGCATTGATAACGCGTTCAACAACGAGTGGTTTTGTTTCCATGATCTGTTCATTTAAAATGGTTGATAAAACGTTTTTATCTGGTCAAAGCGTTCGATCATTTCCTTTTTTTCACGGGCTGCTCTTTTTCCAGAAAAGCTTCCAGTGCATCCAGCTTTTTAGTCCAGAAGGCGCGGTATTGCTCTGTCCAGTCATTGACCTCGCGCAGCTTCCGCAGATCGGCCCTGCAATATCTCTCCCTGCCTTCCTCTTTGATCAGCAGCAGGCCGCATTCCGAAAGGATGCGGATATGCTTGGAAACAGCGGGCCTGCTGATCTTGAAATTGTCGGCAATGGCATTGAGGTTGAGCGATTGCTGCGATAACAGGTCAATGATCTTTCTGCGGGTGGGGTCGGCTATGGCCTGAAAAACATCCCTTCTCAACTGGTTCATGGCTTTTGTTATGTGAAACCTTTTGGTTACAAAAATAAGGAAACCTTTCGGTTTCGCAAGTTTTTTGGCTTTTTTAAAAAAATGATTACAAATGCGACCGGAGCATCCAGGCCATTTTTTCATGTTCTTCCATCAGCCCGGTAATGAAATCGCTGGTGCCGGAATCCTGGTATTCATTGGCGAAACTATTGATATTGCCCCTGATGAATTCGATAATGCTTTCATGATCGGCAACAAGCTCCTTAATAAAACCCAGGCTGTTATTGCGGCTTTCATTGACCTCGGTAAGGTGGGTGAGTTCCAGAAAAGATTTCAGGGTTGCCGGCGCATAATGGCCGATGGAGCGGATGCGCTCTGCCACCGAATCCATGATATCGTCGAGCTGTTCATATTGCTGCTCAAAAAATATATGCATGGCGTGAAAGTCAGGGCCTTCCACATTCCAGTGGGCATTGCGTGTTTTGGCGTACAATACAAATTCATCTGCCAGCAATTTGGCAAGCTGGGCAGAAACAGCCTGCCGGTTCGGTTCACTGATCCCGATGTTTGGTTTCATCTTTATTCCTTTTAAAAATTATAAATGAATGCCTTCTCCCCAGGTTCTTATCTGCCGGGCAAATTTCGGTTATTTTCAGCGATCGCGGCAAACAAAAGGAGGCAATGGAAATTGCCTCCGCGTTGCTTATGCCATTCAATCCTATTGATTGATTATGACTGCCCGAAACTATTCAATACACCGATAGAAAAAATCAAAATACGACCAACGGGCATATCTCCTCGACAAACAACCCATTTGAATACACAACCGGCAATTGGGAATTGGGGATTGGCAATTTGCAATGGGCAATCGGCAATTGGCAATGGGCAATAAATAATGAATAAGCCAAAGGAAATTGAATCTTTCTTATATTGCCTATTGCTTATTGCCTATTGCCCATTGCCAATTTTCCTTCCCTTCCCTGTCCGGATTGCAGCATCTCATTCGTCATTATTATAAATAAAAAATTATGAAAGATTATTTATTGCTTTTCCGCGGCGGCCTCGACAGGAGGGAATCGCCGGAGCTCTGGGAAGAACATGCATCAACGAAATGGAGACCCTGGATCGATGAGCTGATGCAGAAACAGATCAGGACTGATGGCGGTGCGCTTGCATACGAAGGAACGGTTATCGGGGGAGAAAAAAAGCAGGTCACCGACGGGCCTTTTGTCGAAAGCAAGGAAATCATCGGCGGATACATGCTGATCAGGGCCAACAGCCTGAAGGAGGCGTCCGGGATCGCCAAAGACTGTCCCATCTTTATTTATGGCGGCAGCGTCGAGATCAGGGAGATCATGATGAAGCCTTAATAAAAAAGGGGTCGAATAGACATTCAACCCCGTTTAAAATCCAATATCCTATGAAAAACCGGTACAATATTACATCATTTGGAGATTGCTTGTATCAGTATTCCTTCGTGAATTGAACAGGTATTTATACGCAAAATGAACCGGAAGGGGAATTTTTTCCCTTTTCATCCTTTTTTTATCCCAGGCAACTTAGTTTTATGGTTCATAAAATAACCTGCTAAAGATGAAAAGAAGTTTCATTTTTTTCTGCCTGCTTGCATTTCCGGCATTCCTGTTCAGCCAATCCGCACCTAAACCTTATGGCCCGCTTCCAACTGCCGCCCAACTGAAATGGCATGAAATGGAAATGTACTGCCTTATCCATTTCGGC
>CAYYZJ010000043.1:0-8251 GCA_964475615.1 uncultured Flavitalea sp.
CCGTTACTGCCTGCAATTGCTTGGTATCGATGTTGAGCCTGATATTGCCGAGGTCTTTATCGATGGAATTGAGCATGCCGCTCATGGCATTCATAGCCTGCGCCTGGTCGCCGGAAGGCCTGGCGCCCGCGCCTGCTCCCATATTCATTTGAAACACGACGTTCTGTTCATAAGGCTTATATCCGAGCGCAGAGATCTTCAGCTTCAAGGTGCCGAACAAAGGCAGCTCCTCGAGACTGAATTCGCCTCCCGCCTTGGTAGTAAGTCCTTTCAGCAAAACATCCTTTCTTTTTTTAGTAGCCGAATCATACCTGTTCTGCAGCAGGATCACCGATGCTTCGCTGATGGGCTTTCCGGTACTGTCTACTACCTTGCCATAAATATGGCCGATATTGGGAACCGCCCTTGCTCCCTTTCCGCCTGCCGCCGGCGGGAACTGGGCCTTGGCTGCGCCGCCGATTAAGCTGAGCAACAGGATCAGGAAAGAAGTAGAGATTTTTTTCATTTGAGTGGTTTTAATCGTGAATCGTGAGCCGTGAATCGTGAGTTAATTGCCGGCCTCACGACCGACGATTTACGCTGCAAAACTATACAGCGCCTGCATATTAATAACACAAATGAGACAAGCGGAACAAATCCTGCGACAAAAGGGAGATTTGGGGTGATTTACTTACCCGTCTGCCCGGCAAGCGCCAGCAGTGAATCTTTATAGTTATCGCTCACCGGCAGCTCGATATTTCCGAGAAAAACCGATCCTTTTCGGATGGATGTGATCCGGGATATGGAAATGATATATGATTTGTGGATGCGCAGGAATTTCTTCGGAGGCAGCTTCTCCTCGATAGCTTTCATACTCATGCGAACCACCAGGGGCTTGCCGTTGCTGAGGCTGATCTTGATATAATCCTTCAGCGCCTCGATCATAACGATATCATCGATCACCACTTTTACCAGGCTGTATTCCGCATTCACAAAAAAATAACCGGGTCCTTCTGTATTGTTTCCTGCCACTTGCGATGCATGCTTCAGCTTGTAAAATTCCCAGGCTTTATTACAGGCTTTCAGGAATCTTTCCAGCGAAACGGGTTTTACCAGGTAATCGATCACATCCAGATTATATCCTTCCAGCGCATACTTTTCGTAAGCCGTGATCAAAATGACCATAGGCTTCACCGTTAGCGACTGAAGGAACTGCAGCCCGGTGAGGCCCGGCATCTGGATGTCCAGAAAGAGCAGGTCTACCGGCTCGCGGCGGAGCACTTCCATTGCTTCCAGCGCATTCCTGCACTTGGCCACAAGCTGCAGGTAAGGCACCTGCCGGATATTGTCTTCCATCAGGTCGAGCGCAAGGGGTTCGTCGTCAACAGCAATGCAGCGCATCATTTATTGAAGTTTTAATTGGAGCGATGCTTTAAACCAGCCGTCCTGCTTTTCGATCGTCAGCTTATATCTTTTATCGTATAGCAGGTTCAACCTGCGCATGACGTTTGCCAGGCCGATGCCCGAGGTTTTGTCCTTGACCTCGTTGGCCGTTTCATTGTATTTATTCTTCACCATGAAATTGAGCTCATCGCGATCCGTCTTCAAACAAATATCTATTTCCGGATCGGCAATAAGGCCTGTTCCATGCTTGAAGGCGTTTTCAATGAACGGGATCAGCAGCATGGGTTCTATCAAATGATAATCGCCATTGGAATCGAGATGCACATTGATCATCATGTCCTTTCCGAAACGCAACCGCTGCAGGTCTATATAGCTGCTCACGTATTCTATTTCGCGGGCCAGCGGCACTTTCGCTTCGTCCGATTCATAGAGCATATAGCGCATGAGCCCGGAAAGCTTGATCAATGAGGGTTCCAGCCTGTCCGACTTGAGGCGGGCCAGGGCAACCATATTGTTGAGTACGTTGAACAAAAAATGCGGGCTTACCTGCGAGCGCAGGAATGAGAGCTCCGTTTTCAGGTTCTCATTTTCTTTTTCTTTCAGCAACTGGTCAGTTTTCACTTTATCGGAGGCAAAGCGGTAAGCCGTGCTGATGGCCCATATAAAAAGAAAAGGAAAGACCAGGAGCAGGGATTCCCCATGGAAATGAATAGCCGAATGCCGATCGTCGGTAAAAAGAACGGTCAGCACACACAGGAAAACAAAAAAGGTTACTGCCAGCAGGGCAACATACTGCCATCTTTTTTGATGATTCCAATAACGGGGACTAAGAAAATGGGCGTTCAAATAAAAAAAGGCCACCGAAGAAATGACGAACCCGATATGTCCCTTGTTGAATAAAGCATTCCTCCAATTCGTGCTATGCATGGCCCCGTCTTTGCTGGGAGCCAGCAGGGGCAGCAAAAAAAGCAGGAACCAGGCCAGCACATGAAAGCTGATCACCGCCAGTTTCGAATTATACCATTGCGCTCGCATTTTATTTCGGCATATCAAAGATGGAAGGATCGATATCTTTGTTCACTTCCGCTTTCTTGGCCACGGTGGTTACGGTAAACTGTCCGTTGTAGCTGATCTCAACAGTTCCGGGATAAACATATCCATAATCGGTTTTCTTGTAATCGGAATTGGTTCGTACGATCTCCATTTCCTGTCCCATCATATTGGCTGTGGTTACCATTTTGGTAACATAATAGGTGGCGGGATCGATATAATAATAGGCCTCTACACTGTCTTTGGTAGTGAGCTTGATCTTATAGGCGCCGCCTTCCTTGCCGAGCAGCTCAACCTTGTTGCCTTTGGCGGCATAATTGAACAAAGGCCCGCCTATATCGATCTGTCCTTTTCCGGTATTGTACTGTTCGTCCGTCATAGGCTGTGCGCTGCTGGAGCCCGTCATGGGACTGATCATCCAGCCGCCTTTATCGGTAAAGCATTGAACCATTTTCTGGCCATTGAATTCCGATTCGAGCTTAAACCCTTTCCCATTCAGTATGGTGATCTTGCTGGGCGTTTCATTACCCATAGCCGTTGTGGAGCTTTCAAAATAAAGCGATTTGATCTGGCTGAGTTTTTCTTTTCCGCCGAGGGCATCAACATATTTATTGATGATGTCGTCAACAGTCTGGGCCCTGCCGATGATCATAACCGGCAATGCCGCCAACAGGAGGAGGCAATGTTTAGTGATTTTCATTTTTATTTTTTTTGATGGATGAAATTACGCAATAACCGCCAACAGGACAGCTATTGCGACGAAAGGCTGAAAAAAGTCGACCAAAATAGAAAGTTTGCAGTTTCCGGTTTACCCTTGCATGCCTGGGCATTGGATAAACTGAAAACTGTAAACTACAAACTGCAATAAACCGTTAATCCGTAAGTCCTTGGATTGCCGAGGTGAACCGCACCGAAATCATAGGCATAGGCGATATATTTTTTATCGCCGATGTTTCTTGCCCAGACAAACAGCCCGACATGTTTGATGGTTGCACCCAGCCGGGCATTGAATAAACCGTAGGGAGATTGTTCTATCGTATTGGCCAGGTCGAAATATTGTTTGCCCAAAGCAGTCCATTCGCCTCTAGCGATCAGCTTCAACTGCAGCCTGCTCCTGACGGCATAACTGTATTGTGCAGCCAGCATGGAACTGAACTCAGGAGTGAAGATCTGCTTTTTGCCGGCCAGGTCTGTCGCATTGCCGTTCTGCGACAGCTTCAATTGATCATATACCGCATGCGTATAGCCGAAATTATAGCTCAGCTCCAGTCCTTTCAGCGGAGTGGACGACAATTCCAGCTCCGCTCCCCTGCTGCTCAGCTTGCCGGCATTGCGGGTTATGGTGATCGCCTCCGGCAGGATGAGCGTAGGCACCTGCGCATCGGTTACTTTAGTATAGAAAAAGGCAAGGTTGATCCTCAGCCTGTCGTTGAGCAGATTATTCTTGATGCCGATTTCAATATTGTTGCTGTACTCAGGCTTGTAAGCATACAGCGGCGGCTGGGACGGATCGGACGACAACTGGGTAAGGCCGCCTGTGCGGTAACCCCTGCTGTATGTCGCATATAGATTACTGTTAGTATTCAGGTGAAGCTCAAGTCCGAGCTTTGGCGAAAAAGCGCTGAAATGCGCAGCGGCGGCCGTATCGGGTTGCGTGTCGGCAACAGGATCCGGATCGGGATCGTGCTGGTACTGGCCGTGCACTTCTTCCCTTTCATGTTCATAATCGAAACGCAGTCCGGCTGTCAGGTCTAGCTTGTGAGTAAGCGGATAGGTGGCCTGCCCGTAAAAAGCAAATCCTTTGCGTTTTACCTTGGTAGTATTGATGATGGAATACAGTGAATCGGGAGAGCCGACCCAGGCCGCATCCCTGCCGAAGCGGGTGGCTTGTTTGGTTGGATTATCCTGGTAGAAAAAATAAGCGCCTGCCGTCCATTTCAGAGGAGATGAGGAAGCGGGGGAAGAATTGAATTTCAATTCCTGCGTCCAGACCTTTACTTTATTCCAGGGTTTGCCGTAATTGTTGATGATCGTGATGCCGTCGATGGGAGAAAAATCGCCGTCGATCGGATCGTTATAATAACGGTAATTGGACTGATAGGTGGTTTGCGAACTGAAATTAAACGCCTTGCCGGAATAGCCTGCGGAGAAAGAGCCGTTCAGGGTATTGTCGGTCATGGTCGTTATGGCATTCTGGTTAACCTTGAACGGATTGGCGAATGCGTCCTCTACGCTGCCTGCCAGCGGGAATACGCCATGATTGCGGTTAAGCTGGTGCTTGATGTTCAGCATCAGGTTCCATTGCCTGGACGGGAGCCATCTCAAATAATAATTGCCGGCAATGCCATGCTGCTTATCGAATCTGGAATTGTTGTATTCATTGGTATAAAACCCGTTCGATCCTTCATACATGCCTGCCGCTCCCAGGAAAAGCTTTCCTTTTATGACCGGCGCCCGGAAAGCCAGGCTATAGCGCTGCTGGCCATGATTGCCTGCATTGATTTCCGCATAACCATCAGCGTGATCGCCGGGTTGACGGGTGATGATATTGATCACGCCGCCCATGGCATTGCGCCCGTACAATGTTCCCTGCGGCCCTCTCAGCACTTCTATCCGTTCGATATCGAAAAGCTGGGCAATATAGGTATCCAGCCCGAACTGGTTAACACCATCAACATAAGTAGCCACTGCCGGGTCATAAGAGCTGGATACAATGCCGCGGATGGAAGTAACGTTCCGCTGGTCGCCGGGATCGGCGGAATATAAATTGGGAACGATGGCGGTGATGTCTTTGCTGTTCCAGAGCCGGTATTCCTGAACTTCTTTCCGTCCAAGTGCTGAGATGGAGAAAGGCACCTGCTGCAGCGCTTCTTCGTTTTTCTGGGCGGTGACCATTACGGTTTGCAGATGGCTGGCTGCTTCGTTCAGCACAATATTCAATTGCTGGCCTGCTGAAGGCTGAAATGCTTTAATGATGGAAGCATATCCTACTGCTGTTATCTCCAACGCATATTTTCCCGGGGGAATATTCCTCAATTCAAAAATGCCCTGCTCATTGGTGAAAGCGCCGAAGCTGGTATTTAATATATGTATTGATGCGCCGGCAATGGGTTCGGATTTGCTGTTGGTGATTTTACCGGAAAGATCGGTATGGTATTGGGCTGCGGCGGTTAAACCGGTCATCATCCCTATCCAGAGATAAAAAAGGCGTTTGCTCATTGATTTCCTTTTGAAGGAAACGAATTATTTATTATTTCTTTCCGCTTCGTGCCTTTTTTTAAGATCAGAAAGAGTGATCAGGACGCCGATTCCGAAAGACAGGAAAGCTAAAGAACCTAATATGTAAGCTATGGTTGGGGATGGCATTTTTTGTAAATTTTGTCCTCTTCAACAAATATTACCGACTTAATGAAAATGCAATATACAAATGTATAACAAATAATGATGTCCTGAAAGATCCAAATATTATTGAAACTGCAATTTTCAGGATGTTTCGCACTCACAATAACAGTATATATGATGCAAACCAATCCGAGAATTAATCCTGCGGATAGAAAAAAGAATAAATAACCATATTTACTGAACTGTATTCTGCACAAAAATGCTTCAATGCTAACCTCCGCTATCATGGCGGACGCCAAAAAAAGAATAGTCAGGTCATTCTTAAACCGCATGGGGTATTCGCAAAGGTTAAAAGCCTGATAATCGCTGGGGATGCCTGCATAAAATCCCTCGCTTTACGTTGAATCCCAGCGATTTTCCCGATTCAATAAATCATTTTACCAATCGCGTAAATAACCAACAGCGGTTCTCATTCAATTTGCAGCATGAAAAGACGCGTATTGCCGGCTGCTCTGTTCTTCCTGTCGGCCTTGAGTGCTCGTGCACAAACCCAACCCTTCAGAACCAGGGCCCAGCAACTGGTCATGACCAATGAAGATTCCCTTAACGCAGGCGTTTCCGGCAATAAAACCGTGATCTCCGGTTATGGAAGCGCTTTTTATCAAAGAGATTTTGTGAAGAAAGTGTCTACAATGACCCTGGAAAGAGCAGTGCTGTTCGTAGGCCATCAGTTCAATTCCAAAATATCTTTCTTTTCCGAGCTGGAGCTTGAGAACGCCAAAGTAGCCGGAGGCGAAAGCAACGGAGCGGAAATCTCCATGGAACAGGCTTTCCTGAAATTCAACCTCAATCCTTCGCAATATCTTGTAGCCGGACTTTTTGTCCCCCGAATCGGCATCCTCAATGAAAATCATCTTCCCGTTAATTTCAACGGTGTGGAAAGGCCGCTTGTAGAGCAGCTCGTTATACCCGCTACCTGGCGCGAGCTTGGAGTAGGCTTCTATGGAACCTATCGCGGTTATCTCAATTATAGCGTGGCTATACTGAACGGCCTCAACAGCGCCGACTTCCAGCATGGCAGCGGCATCCGTGAAGGCCGCGCAGAAGGCAACCTCGCACTGGCAAATAATCTGGCGCTTACCGCTGCATTGCAATACTGGTGGAAGGATTTCAAATTCCAGGTATCAGGCTATATGGGCGGAACAGTGGGATTGAGCCCGCGCGGGGCAGACAGCCTTGGGCTGAACAGCGGCGCTTTCGGCACACCGCTCTACCTTGGCGAAGCTGACCTTCAATATGCAAAGAATGGCATCGCCGTAAAAATATTAGGCGCTTATATCGCTTATCCGGATGTAGATAAAGTGAATTCGGCTTACGATAAAAATCTCGGCTCATCCATGTACGGCGCTTATGCAGAGCTGGGGTATGACTGGCTGCATGCAAAAAACAGCAAGTCGCAGTTCATCAGCTTCGCCCGCTTTGAAATGTTAGATCTCAATGCATCGGTTCCTGAAATTTCTAAACCCTTTTACGACGGAACAGAAAAGCAAACGCATCTCATCGCAGGGTTCAGCTATCTGCCCATACCCAATGTGGTGATCAAGGCGGACGTGCGGCTGATGCATACCGGCGAACAGAATCCGGCCCTTGTGATCAATCCGCCGCCCAATGCCTTGCCATACAAACAGAATAACCAGTTTTTAAATATCGGTATCGGATATTCATTTTAGTGAGATGGAACGCAGAAAATTCATCAGATCATCCTGTAATTTCTGCCTGCTGGCAGCAACGGGATATTTGTTATCCGAGCTGAGCGCCTGCGCCCCGGGATACAAAGTGCTTAAAACACCGGTCGTGAATGATACGGTGGAGATCCCGCTGGCTTCATTCAGCCAGTCCGATCTGCAGTTCGTTCGTCCGCAAGGCTGGTATTACGATATCGCCGTACAAAAAAAAGAACAGCAGGTTTATGAAGCCATCCTGATGCAATGCACGCACCAGAACAACCAGCTCGTTCCTACCGGTAATGGATATACGTGTAACCTGCATGGCAGCCGGTTCGACAAGGATGGAAAAGTGATCAAAGGCCCGGCTGAGAATCCGTTAAAGCATTACCATACTACCATCGACCAGGATAAACTGATCATTCATTTAAAAACATAATCAGATGAAAAAAAGTATACTGATCCTCACCGCCTGCTCGGGCATGATACTCCTGAGCTGTCACAAATCTTCAAATTCCGGAACCAGCAACGCCGATTTCACCGAGCTGGAGCAAACGGTAATAACAGATTTTACCAATAATGTGGCGCTTGCACAATATAATAATCTCGCCGTCGCCGCTTCTTCGCTGAACACTTCCATTACCACGCTTAATTCTTCTCCCACGGACGCCAACCTGCAGGCTGCACAGGCTTCATGGAAAAACATCCGCAAGGTATGGGAACAGTGCGAAGGCTTTTTGTTCGGCCCGGTG
>CAYYZJ010000044.1:0-1597 GCA_964475615.1 uncultured Flavitalea sp.
CATGCATGATAAAGGACGGGATTTTGCTGGCAGCGGCGGAAGAAGAAAGATTCACTCATGTAAAGCATGGCAAGCGGCCGATCCCTTTTTCTGCTTATGAACTGCCTTTTCATGCTATCGATTACTGTCTGCAGGTGGCCGGCATTCATCTCAAGGATGTGGATCATATCGCTTATTCCTTCAATCCCTATAAATTACTCGATCATCGCACCCATGACGATGAGATTTCACTTCCATTGAAACCACAGGCGTTCAACAAGGATAAGAACTGGTATTCCGAATGGGATCCGCTGTTCTTGTCCTTTATCCTGAATGCGCCCGGACAGCTTGCCGACGGATGGCCGCATCATCTGCAGAAAAGACTGAGCGGCACGCAGGCCGATCTTTCCAGATGGCATTTCGTGGATCATCATATTGCTCATGCAGCCAGCGCCTTTATTCCATCTCCTTTTGAAAATGCAGCGGTGCTCGTCGTCGACGGCAGGGGCGAACAGGCCACTACCAGCTATTATCGCGGGGAAGGTCATGCGCTGTATCCGCTGGGAGAAGTATCGATGCCACATTCGCTGGGATTGCTTTATGAAAAGATCACTTCATACCTCGGCTTTCTCCACTCCTCGGATGAATACAAGGTGATGGCGCTTGCTTCTTACGGCCGGCCTGAATACCTGGATATATTCAGATCGCTGATCCATACCGGCGACAATGGTCAGTATACCATCGATGAATTCGATCCCGAAACATTGTTCGGCCCTGCGCGCAAAAAAAATGCTGCGCTGGAGCCGAAGCATTATCATATTGCGCATTCGCTGCAAAAGGCGCTGGAAGAAACAGTGCTGCAGTTGGTGCAATGGCTGCATGAAGCCAGCGGAGAAAAAAACCTTTGCTTTGCAGGAGGCGTTGCATTGAACTGCGTGCTCAACGCAGTGCTGCGCGACCAGGGCCCGTTTGAAAACATCTGGGTGCAGCCCGCTGCCGGAGATGCAGGAACAGCGCTGGGCGCAGCCCTATGGATCGATGCGCTGGAAAGAAAACCGGAGCAGCGCCATTTCAACATGCAGCATGCTTACTGGGGGCCCGATTATAAAGATGAAGAGATAGAAGCATTTTTAAAATGGACAAAAGTGCCTTATCGCAAACTGAATAATGTGGCTCAGGAAACAGCCAGTATCCTGGCACAGGATAAAGTGATCGGCTGGTACCAGGGAAGGATGGAATTTGGGCCAAGGGCATTGGGCAGCCGCTCCATCCTGGCTTCCCCCATCAATCCGCAGATGCAGGCAAGATTAAATGAGATCAAAGACCGGGAAGACTTCCGCCCCGTTGCTCCTGTAGTAACTGAAGAAGATGCGCCCGAATGGTTCGAGCGCGCTTCCTATTCCCCCTTCATGCTTTTTGTGTATCATGTAAAGCCCGACAAGGCAGACAGGATCCCTGCCGTAAGGCATGTGGATGGAACGGCGCGCATACAGACCGTGAACAGGGAGCAGCATCAAAGCTATTATTCGCTGCTGCAGGAATTCAAAAAGATCACGGGCGTTCCGGTACTGGTGAACACGTCATTCAATACCCGCGGCGAACCCATCGTATGTTCGCC
>CAYYZJ010000045.1:0-6157 GCA_964475615.1 uncultured Flavitalea sp.
GATCAGCAAATGCATGAGCCTGGGCATGATGGTATCCATTAACCAACGTCTCGACGCCGAAGTAATTGAACTGGTAGCCGGAGAATTTGGCTATGAAGTGGAATTCATCGGACTGGAAGATTCTGAAGAAAGCGACGAGGAAGAAGAAGTAGACGCACCGGAAGACCTGGAACCACGGGCTCCGATCGTTACCATCATGGGACACGTAGACCACGGTAAGACCTCCCTGCTCGACTATATCCGCAATGCCAATGTGGTGGCCGGTGAAGCCGGAGGCATCACCCAGCATATCGGCGCATATCAGGTAACCACTGCCAATGGCAGAAAGATCACCTTCCTCGATACTCCCGGTCACGAGGCATTTACGGCTATGCGTGCCCGTGGTGCCAAGGCCGCCGACGTAGCGGTGATCGTGATCGCCGCCGACGACGCCATCATGCCGCAGACCAAGGAAGCGATCTCGCATGCGCAGGCTGCGGGACTGCCCATGGTATTTGCCATCAACAAGATCGATAAGGAAGGAGCCAATCCCGAAAAAATAAAAGAACAACTGGCAGCCATGAACCTGCTGGTGGAAGACTGGGGAGGAAAATACCAGTCGCAGGAAATCTCGGCCAAAAAAGGAACGAATGTAGACCTGCTGCTGGAAAAGATCCTGCTCGAATCCGAATTGCTCGAGCTCAAGGCCAACCCCAACCGCGAAGCATCGGGAACCATCATCGAAGCTTCGCTCGATAAAGGACGCGGCTATGTAGCTACCGTGCTGGTTCAGGGGGGAACGCTCAGAAGCGGCGATATCGTGGTATCCGGACAATATTACGGTCGCGTTAAAGCCATGTTCAACGAACGCAATAAACGGATCGATGAAGCTCCGCCTTCAACACCGGTATTGCTGCTCGGATTGAATGGTGCCCCACAGGCAGGTGAAAAATTCAAGGTATATGACGACGAAGGCGAAGCCAAGGAAGTGGCCACCAAGCGGGCACAGATACTGCGCGAACAGGGTATAAGAACACGCAAGCACATCACGCTCGACGAGATTGGAAGACGGCTGGCCCTGGGTAACTTCAAGGAGCTGAACCTGATCATCAAGGGCGATGTGGACGGATCGGTGGAAGCATTGAGCGATTCATTGCAAAAGCTCTCCACTGAAGAGATCGCTGTCCGGGTAGTGCACAAAGGCGTAGGCGCCATCACGGAAAGCGATGTGCTGCTGGCCACTGCTTCCGATGCGGTGATCGTCGGCTTCAACGTACGTCCTTCCGTTCAGGCCTCCAGGCTTGCAGAAAATGAAGGCGTGGAAATAAAGACCTATTCCATCATCTATAATGCCATCGAAGAAGTGAAGAGCGCTATGGAAGGCATGCTGGAACCCAAGATACAGGAAAAAGTGGTGGCCAATGTGGAAGTGCGGAACGTGTTCAAGTTCGACAAGGCTACAGTTGCCGGCTGCTATGTGCTCGACGGGAAGATCTTCCGCAACTCCAAGGTCAGGCTGGTTCGCGACGGCATCGTGATCTATCCTACCGGCGAAGGCGCCACTGCCGAGCTCGGCTCCCTGAAACGCTTCAAGGACGATGCGAAAGAAGTGCCCGCAGGCATGGAATGCGGAATCACCATCAAGAATTATAATGACATCAAAGTAGGCGATATTATTGAGGCGTATGAGGAAGAGGAAGTGAAGAGAACATTGTAAGGTAGAGGGTAGAAGGCGTAAGGCATAAGGTAGAAAGGAGTGAGTGAGGTTAAATGCCTTTTACCTTACGCCTTCTACCCTCTACCTTCCACCTTACGCCTTACGCCTTCCACCTTCCACCTTTAACCTTTTGTTAAAAGTCTCGCTATTCTGCCCGAATGAAATTATTTTTGAACCATATTTCATAGTATGAAAAAGCTGCTCCTTGGATCGGTATTGGTTTTCGCTGCATTGTTTTCCTTCGCACAGCAAAAAGTGGTTGCAGATAAGATTGCAGGCATCGTAGGCGACAAGATCGTGCTGAAATCGGAAATGATCGTGGCCAATTCGGATATTGAAAGACAGGGCGGCCAGCCGCAGGATCTCTGCACTTTGCTGGACGGCATGCTTACCCAAAAAGCGCTGGTGCTGCAGGCAGAAAAAGATTCCATCCCGGTTACCGACGATGAAGTGGAAGCTGAGATCGATCAGCGTATCCGTTATTTCATTGGTCAGTATGGCAGCAAGGAAGCGTTGGAACAGATCTCCGGACGGACCGTATACCAGCTCAAGGAAGATTTCCGTCAGCCCATCCGCGAACAACTCCTGGCTGCAGGCATGAGGAACAAGATCGTGGAAGGGATCAAGATCACGCCTACCGAAGTGAAGGAATATTATGATAAAATTCCCCAGGACAAACTTCTGTACTACGAATCCCAGGTTCAGCTCGGGCAGATCGTTCTTTACCCGAAAGCCAGCCGTGATATCGAATTGCTGGCCATTAATGAGCTGAATGATTTCAAAAAACAGGTTGAATCCGGAGCCAAGAAATTTGAAACCCTCGCCAGCCTGTATTCCGACGATCCGGGCAGCAAGGACAAAGGCGGGCAGATGCTGATCAACCGCAACGACAAACAATGGGATCCTACTTTTTTTGCAGCGGTATGGAGGCTGAAAGAAGGACAGATTTCGCCGGTGATCAAATCCAAGTTCGGTTATCATATCATCCAGATGGTAAGCCGCTCCGGCGACGATGCCGTGATCAGGCATATCCTGCGCATACCGCAGATCACCGATGATGAGACCAATGCAGCCATTGCCAAGCTCGATTCCATCCGCAATCAGCTTATTGCCGGCAGCATCGGCTTCGGCGAAGCCGTTGCCAGATACAGCGATGATGAATCCGCAAAATTCACTGCGGGACGTTTGCAGAATAAAGACGGATCAAATTATCTTACCCTCGGCGATCTCGACAAAGACCTGGTACTGCTGCTGAAAAATTCCAACCTGAAGCCCGGCGAATATTCCAAGCCTACTGTTTTCACTGACGACAGGGGAAAAAAAGGCGTTCGCATCGTTCAGCTCATATCGAGGTCGGAGCCGCATCGCGAAAACCTGAAAGACGATTACAATACCATTGCACAAAGAGCGCTCGAAGAAAAAAAGAACGATGCCCTGCAAAGATGGTTCCAGTCGAAGATCTCTACCTATTATATCATGATCGACGACGAGTTCAAGAATTGCAGCAATCTTGCCAAATGGCAGAAGAACGCAACGGCCAGCAACTGACTCTTTATTTAATGCGATAGATGAGATCTGCCGTAACCAAAACTGCTTATTATTTTTTCTCAGGCGTCTTCCTGTTTTTATTGGTATTGGTCTGGTTTTCTCCTTATCAGATCATCAATTCCGATTCGGTTACCGGGTTTGAAGCGTTAAAAGGCTGGGAAACATCCGGAAAGTTTAATTGTACCATTCAGCCTAACCCTTCCAATATAGCCGTTTTTAATACCTCATTTTTGGCATGGTGGACGCCGGGGCAGTATTTGTTTCCTTATTTTTTACAGCGGCTGTTCTACATTTCACTTGGGCACGCCATCACTGTTTTGAATTTCCTCTCGGTCTTTATCGGTCTTATCGGATTTTATAAATTATTTGCATTCTATCGATTTCCCGAAAAGGTAATTGCATTGAGCTTATTGCTGATCCTGTTCAGCAATACCGTACTGTTTCGCTTTATTTCCTACCAGGGGGGAGAAACATTATCCTTCTTATTCTTTCCCTGGCTGGTTTATTTTTATATCAAGGCCAAAAGCAAAATAGGGAAAGCTATTTTAGCGATGTTTTTTTTGCTTCTTGGATTTATCGCGAAATCGCAATTGCTGATAGCATTGATACCTTTGTTTTATCTGATTCCCTTGTCTGCCTACCCGATAAACGTCAAAGCGCCTTTGCAGATTTTAAAAAAATTAGCCGCTGATTTTTCTTATCTGACAATCGCTTTGTTAATATCCCTTCTGATTATTTATTTTTTCTTCCTTTCAAAAGGAATGACACCTGCAGAGGTATCTCATTTTAATCCCTCCTTGCCCGATACATTCATACCCCTTGCTTCTCCGGTTACTGCTATCGGAAATATCTGGTCGGTTGTTTCCAAGATAGGAGAAAAGCATCCCGCCATACAAGTCATATTGCTGATAATTTCCACGGCCTTTATTCTTCTCATATTTTTCAAAAGCGGACTAAACGACAAGTACAACAGGTTTGTATTCCTGTATTACATTATCATCTGTTTGGCTTTTATTGTTCTCTATTATTTTGATTCACGCGTTGACTATGATGTAAGGCATTTAAAATTTCTCGGGTATCTTTTCTTTCCCATATTGACCGGCTTATTGCTGCGGTTTTTATCTTATCAAAAGGTAACTGTATTGGTAACCCTGGTTTCCCTTTTGTCCTTAGTGAATCATTTCAGGCTGGGCAAAGCCTGGTTTAAAGACACCTATGTTAGCCAGGGAGATTTCAGATTAACAATGAATGAATTTCCCCGGGAATTATATAAAGTACTTATCCAAAAGCAGCAGCCAACGCCGGTATTCTTCTTCTCGCCTTTTGAATCCAGATGGGCCGTTGACCATAAAAATTTTATTTGCTGGGACAGCCGGATAAATAATACCTACTTTGGCAAGGGTTATCCCATCTATTACGTGGAAAAAGAAAGTGCCGGTTGGGAAAATGAATTGAAGAATAAGTTTCCAGCCTACAACATATCCTCCTGCCAAAAGATCGGAGATTATTTATTGGTTCAATTGAATTGATTTCAAAAAATTTTCCACATTTCCGCATTTTTCTACATGTAAACACTTAGTTACCGGAAAAAAACCGTCGAATCGGATTTTCTTTATAATTAACTTGTACTTGTTTGTTCGACCGAGGCGAATAACAACAGTAAGTTTTCTTATCTGAAATTGTTATTAGTATGACCATCTCAATCCACAACACATTGCAGTTGCAAAAAGAAAAAGAACTTTCCGATTCCATCATCAACAGTCTGCCCGGTATTTTTTATCTCTTCGATCACACAGGAAAGTTCTTACGCTGGAACAAAAGGCTGGAAATGGTTTCCGGGTACAACGGCAGGGAAATAAGCGAAATGCATCCTACCGATTTTTTCGATCACCCGGAAAAAGCGTATATTGTAAGTAGAATAGAAAAAGTGTTTACCGAAGGGATCAGCGATGCCGAAGCCAGCCTTTTTACCAAGGAAGGAAAAAAGATACCGCATTACTTCACCGGCCAGATGCTCACATTTGAAGGCAGGCCTTGTCTCACCGGAATGGGCATTGATATCAGCGAAAGGAAAGAACTCGAACAAACACTCCTGAAGCAGGAATTGACCAAACAAAAACTGATTGCCCGCGCCATGATAGAAGCACAGGAAAAAGAAAGAGCAGAAATGGGAAAGGAGCTTCGCGATAACGTGAACCAGATCCTTTCAACAACCAAGCTTTATCTGGAACTGGCCATGAGCAATCCCAGGCAGCGGGTAAAGCTGATCGATCATACCACGCAAAACATCAAGCATGTCATCAATGAGATCCGTCATATTTCGCGCACGCTGGTTCCCTCCAGTATAGGCGATCTTGGACTGGCCGCTTCCATTCATGACCTCATTGACAATATCAGAAGAACCCGTAACATCGCCGTGGAATTTTACAGCTCGGGCGATTTCGATGAAAGCATCGACGATCAGCATAAGTTGATGCTGTTCCGCATCATTCAGGAACAGGTAAGTAATGTGCTGAAACATTCCGGCGCCGAAAACCTGATCATCGAATTGCTGATGCAGGAAGAAATGATCGAGCTGAACATTATCGATGACGGCAACGGCTTCGATCCCGCAAAGGTCAAAAAAGGAACCGGCTTTTCGAATATCATGAACCGGGCTACCGTCTTTGATGGCAAAGTATCCATTGTATCTGCCCCGGAGGAGGGATGCACCCTGCAGATACAATTTCCATATATCTCCCAAAAAAATGCGTATCAGTTATGAGCAAGATAAGTATTTTGATAGCAGATGATCATAAGCTGATCAGGGAAACCTGGGCATTTATTCTGAACAGCGATCCCAGGTTCAAAGTGGTTGCCGCATGCGGCAATGCCGAAGAAGCCGTTGATCAGGCCAGGAAAAAAGATCCTCAG
>CAYYZJ010000046.1:0-3952 GCA_964475615.1 uncultured Flavitalea sp.
GTTTGCTTTTTCAGCAGTTCGGCCTGCGCTTCTATTTCGCGGTTCCGGGCCAGTATGCCCAACTGGTAAACGGTATTTTCCTTTTTGATCAGGAACAGGCCATAGAAGATCAGCGCAATGGCCGTAAGCTGGTTGAAGAGGAAAAAATACAGGTTGGCTTTTTCGAGCTGATAGGTGAACGTTTTGCAAACAACAGAGAGCACAAAAAAGCTTACCATCGTCAGCCCTACTGAAAAAAGCATCTGGCTGATCTCCTGCAGAAAGAATACCGACAGGATGCCGTAGAGGATGAAATATAATTCCGCGCCCAGGTTCATCCCATTCAGGTAAACAATGCTGGTGGTTATCGGGTAAAGGATGAAATAAACGATCAGGCCGACATCGTACTTATAATAAAAATTCAATCCAAGCACCAGCAGGCTCACGAGTGCGGGCAGACAGGCGACAACGAAAGAAGACGGAGGAAATTTCTGATTGCCGAAAAGACAGGCAACAGGAATGATAAGACCTGTTACGAGCTGAAAGAAATTGAGCTGGTTGAAAATGCTGAGCTTTCTTTTTTCATAATCATCCATCGTTTTCGTAAAGCCGATGGATTTGATGTCTTCCAGAAATTCATGTGAACGCTGACCAAGGAGACCTACTTTTCCCGCAATATGCATCGATCTGATCTTAACCAGAAAGGCAATGAATTTCTGCCGTAATGCACCTGGCCCTTTTGCGGGGTTGAGGGGCTTTGTGCTACCCTGTGTCAAAGGCAATTTCAACGGTAAGAATTTCATAAATATTGGTTAGGGAAAAGACCGGGTACAAAATAGATAATTTATTTGAAAAAGGCAATAAGGCTGAATGCGGAACGCTTAACGCGGAAGGCGCAAGGTTGAAGGTATAAGGTGTAAGGTGTAGGGTAAAAGGCCATATATTCTTGGCTTTTCTTCTACCTTCTACCTTACACCTTATACCTTACACCTTCCCCCTTCTACCCTATACCCTTTCCATGCGTTCAGCGTTCGGCGTTAAGCGTTTAGCGTTATTGTTTATGGTCATTTCCGCAAAATGATATTTGAGGCAGTCGAGGAAATTGCGGATGGGCGTGTTTTTCCGGCAGGTGGCTGCATACCAGGTGCGCTTGGCCACCTCGTAAGGCACGGGCTTGATCACAATATCCTTGGTTTCCAGGAAAGGCTGCACGATCCAGTCGGCCAGCACGCTGATGCCCATATTGGCATTGACCATTTCGATGATGGCATCGGTATAATGAATGCGGTGTATATATTTTGGTTTTACCTGCTGCGCCTTGATAAGCGTTTCTATGACTGGGATATTGCCGGCAGAAGGATACTGCAGGTACAGCTCCTCCCCTTCAAAATCCGTAATGGAAATATTATTCTTCCGGGCCAGCGGATGGTCGGTGGACAGGATCACATAAAGCTGATCCCTGAAAATGGGTTCATACTGTATGGAGCTATTGTCGAGCTTGTGCCTGATGATGGCCACATCGAGATCGCCTCTCAATAAAAATTCCAGCGGATCCTGCGTGGCGCCGGAAACGATATGGATATCCACGCCGGGATTGATGTCCTTATAATATTTGATGATGCGGGGCAACCAGTGATAGGCAGTATAGCATTGGGTGCTGATGCGGATGGTGCCCGTTGTTCCCTGTTTGAAATGATGCATATCGGATTCCAGCAGCTTGAGCTCGCTGAGGATCTTTTCCGCGCTGCTCAAAAACCGGGCGCCTTCATCCGAAAGCAACAGTTTTTTACCGTTCCTGTAAAACATGGGCAGGCCCAGCTCCGTCTCTAACTCTTTTAACTGGTGACTGAGCGCCGATTGCGTGAGATGCAGGCGGGTAGCGGCTTTGGTAAGCGTTCCTTCTTTTACGATGGTGTCTACGAGCTTGAAATATTGCAGTGGAATATTCATCATGAGTGATTTTAATATTTTTTATAAAATTAATTCACTTTATTCATAATTCATCCCGGTTTAATTTTGTAACTCATTATTTTTTTGGATGGCATGATTAAAGCAAATCAACGTTTTTTTCTTACTGCAATCTTTCTTGGCGCTGGTATCATTAGCAATGGACAGGTACTTACACTAAAACAAGCCGTTGAAACGGCATTGGCCAATTACGGGACGATAAAAGCAAAGGCAAATTATGTAAATGCATCCAAAGCAACTGTTAAGCAATCGCAAAGGGAATATCTGCCCGACCTGAGCGTTTCGGTGCAGCAGGACTATGGAACCATCAACGGACAGAACGGCCCGCTCTATGGTTACCGCGGTTTAAGTGTGGCTTCCTCGGGCCCTGCCTTTGCTTCGCAGAACTGGAATGCGGCATTCGGGGCGCTTTATCTGGCCAATATCAACTGGGATTTTTTTGCATTCGGCCGGGCAAAGGAAAAAGTGAATGTGGCGCAGTCCCTGCTCACACTGAATAACAGCGATCTGGAACAGGAAAGGTTCCAGCAGGAGATCAGGGTGGCCGGCGCTTATCTTAATTTACTGGCAGCCCAGCGGCTTTCGCGGTCGCAGCAGAACAATCTGGATCGTGCACTGGCCCTGCGTGAAGTGGTGGTGGCCCGCGCAAAGAACGGACTGAACCCCGGTGTGGATTCTTCACTGGCCAATGCCGAAGTGTCGAATGCGCGGATCGCGCTCACCAATGCCATCGATCTCGAAAAGGAACAGAACAATACACTGGCACAGCTCATGGGCATCTATACGCCTGCGGAAGAATTTACACTGGATACTTTTTTCATATCGAGAATACCCAATGGCATTTACGATTCGTCGCAGATACAGGATCATCCCCTGTTGAAATATTACCGCAGCCGCATCCAGGTCAGCGATGCATCGGCCAGGTATTATCGCACGTTCAGCTATCCGGTGTTTTCTTTATTCGGTGTGTTCCAGGGTCGCGGGTCGGGGTTCGATTATGATTACGGCATACAAAACCCCGACGCATATTCAAAAAGTTATGGCTCCGGCATCAATCCCACCCGAACCAATTACCTGATCGGTCTGGGCGTTACCTGGAACCTGACCAGCCCGCTCCGTGTGCAGGAGCAGGTAGCGGCGCAGCGCTTCAACTCAAGGGGGCTGCAGGATGAATACGACCTCATCAACCAGCAGCTCAGGAACCAGCTCAGCCTGTCGGACACCAAGATCAGGAATGCCATGGCCAATTATGCCCAGGCGCCAGTGCAGGTAAAAGCCGCAGCGGACGCCTATCTGCAAAAAACGGTCATGTACCAGCACGGCCTGAGCAATATCGTAGATGTAACGCAGGCCCTGTACGCCCTGAACCGGGCCGAAACAGACAGGGACATCATATACAATAATGTATGGCAGGCGCTGTTGCTGAAAGCAGCAGCGGCGGGAGATTTTGGAATTTTTATTGGAGGGTTTTGAGGATGCGGGGTGCGAGATACGGGATGCGGGATGATCATTATTTGCGGAATAGGACAGGCTAATGGTTTCAATCGGATCAAATTTTTAGCATTTCTATCTCGTATCCCGTATCTCGCATCCTGCATCTAAGATCAATTTACAACTTTAAGACATCATGGGACTAATCAAAAGCGCACTCAGGAAGCCGATCACTATACTGGTTATCGTTGCCGGCATATTTTTCTTTGGGATCAATGCGATCCGCAATATCAAGATCGATATTTTTCACGACCTCAATCTGCCAGTCATCTACCTTTCACATCCTTATGGCGGGTTCACACCTAACCAGATGGAAGCCTATTTCGGCAAGCAATATGTGAACATCCTGCTGTATGTGTCCGGAGTGAAAAGCATAGAAACCAAAAATATCCAGGGACTTACGCTGATCAAGTTAACTTTTTATGAAGGCACCAACATGGCGCAAGCAGCCGCCGAGGTATCTGCTTTCAGCAATCGTATACAGGCTATTTTTCCGCCGGGCAACAATCCGCCT
>CAYYZJ010000047.1:0-2432 GCA_964475615.1 uncultured Flavitalea sp.
CCGATCTCGATCAGCTCGCCTTTGTCGAGCACCAGAATGCGGTCGGCCATGCGCACGGTGGAAAAGCGGTGGGAGATGAGCACCGCCGACCTGCCTTTGGTGAGATCGGCAAAACGCTGGAACACGCCATACTCGGCCCTCGCATCCAAAGCAGCAGTGGGCTCATCCAGGATCAGCAACTGCGCATCGCGCATATAGGCCCTGGCCAGCGCGATCTTCTGCCATTCTCCTCCGGAAAGCTCAACGCCCTGGTTGAAGCGGCGGCCAAGCATCTGGTCGTAACGGGCGTCATATTTTTCTGCGAGCGCATCAGCCAGACTTTGCCTGGCCGAATGTTCAATAAGCCCGCTGTTCTCTTTTTCATCGATATTTCCTACTGCAATATTCTGCCCGATCGTCATCTGGTAGCGGATATAATCCTGGAAGATGATGCCGATCTGCGAGCGCAGCTCTTTCAGATCGTATTCCCGCAGGTCTATGCCGTCGAGCAGAATGCGGCCTTCGGTGGGGTCGTACAATCGCGCCAGCAGCTTTACCAGCGTGGTCTTGCCTGCCCCGTTCTCGCCTACCAGCGCCAGCTTTTCGCCGGCATGCAGGGTGAAGTTGAGATGGCGGTTGGCCCAGCGGTCGGCATGAAGATAACGGTACCCTACATCCTCAAACGTAAATCCGTATTGGATGGGCCTGGGAAAAGGACGCGGATTAACGGGCATGAGTATGCGCGGTTTGATCTCGAAGAATTCAAAAAAATCGCTGAGGTAGATGGCTCCCTGCGATACGCTGGTGAACCGGGATAGGATGCCTTCCAGAAGACTTCTCAACTGCCGGAAAGAACCGGCCAGGAAAGTAAGATCGCCGATAGATAAGCTTCCTGAAACAGTCCTGGCGATCATCACCACATAAGCGGCATAATAACCCACGCTGCCGATGAATGCGAATACCGTTCCCCATATCGAACGCCGGGTGGCCAGATGCTTGTTGTCGATATAGAATTGGGTCGATATCTTTTTAAAGCGATCGATAAAAAAATGGGAAAGATCGAACACCTTCAATTCCTTGGCGGTTTCATCGCTGGCGCCTACATAACGGATATAATCCAGCTCGCGGCGCTGCGGCGTTTGTCCCCTCGTCAGCGCATAGCCACGGTCGTTAAAATAGGCTTCGCCCAGAAAGGCCGGAACAACGGCAACCAGCAAAAGCAGGATCAGCCAGGGATTGAAGAGGATCAGTCCCGCTGCCAGGAATCCCATGCTGATCAGATCCTGCACCTGGCTCAATACCTGCGAAAGTAAAATGGTGCGGCCGATGGTCTGCTGCCGGGCCCTTTCGAGCTTATCGTAAAACCGGGAATCCTCGAACTGATCCAGGTCGAGCGTGGCGGCATGGGTCATGATCCTGACTGAAGTATAATTTGAAAAAAGATCGCCGAGCAGGCTGTCGAGCAGACTGATGGCGCGGCTGAGCGCATCCGAAAGAATGGCCAGTCCGAACTCGAGCGCCACCAGTTGCCATAACCGTTCATGCGAAGGCTGGCCGTGCGCGCGGTTGAGGACGATCACCTGGTCGATGATGAGCTTGCCCACATACAGGATGGCCAATGGAATGGCAGAGCGGGCGATGCGCAGCAGGCAGTTGCCGATCATCATCGACGGACTGGTTTGCCAGATGAGCTTGAAAAAAGCAGGCAGGTTACGCAGTGCAGTGATCCGCTCCCGGAAACCCGGCCGCTTTTCATCGGGATTGTCCATTTTATTTCTTGATGATGACCGGCTGTAAAGACGCATGAAGAGATTCATTAAATTCACTCAAAAATAAGCAACATGAAAACAGCTACTATAAGGAGCATAACAACAGGCATGATCCTGCTTTTGTTCGGCATTGCCGCAAGCGCACAAAGCCTGCACAGCCGCTGGGATGAGCTTACGGCGAGCGACTGGTCCAAGGCCATGGCCCTTTCCAATGAAACCTGCATATTGCCCATCGGCATCCTGGAAAAGCATGGCCCGCATGTTCCTATCGGCTCCGACCTGATCCAGGTGAGGGAATGGGCGGCCCGCGCAACGAAAAAAGAATATGCTGTGGTGTTCCCGGATTTTTTTTACGGACAGATCAATGAAGCCAGGCATCAGCCCGGAACATTCTCCCTTCCTCCCCGCGTAGTATGGGACTTGCTGGAAGCAACCTGCGATGAGATCGGCCGCAATGGCTTCAAGCGCATCGTGATCATCAACGGTCATGGAGGCAATCCGCAGCTCATCCGTTATTTCATCCAGACCAGACTGGAAAAGCCGCGCAATTATGCCGTGTATTTTTTTGAACCATCTTCCGATTCCATATACAATAAAAAAATGGCAGCCCTGCATAAATCCGATCCTGCCGGCGATATGCATGCAGGCGAAAGGGAGACTTCTACGTTGCTCTATCTCCGTCCC
>CAYYZJ010000048.1:0-2382 GCA_964475615.1 uncultured Flavitalea sp.
CGGGCCGCCACCCGGAACACATGAGTGTCTACCGCCATCTGCGGCTGCTGGTCTACCACGGAGGTGATCACATTGGCGGTCTTTCTTCCTACTCCCGGCAACTGCATCAGCTCTTCCACGGTAAGCGGCACCTGGCCATGGAATTTTTCCACCAGCATGTTGGCCATGCCGATCAGGTGCTTGGTTTTATTGTTGGGATAGGAAATGCTTTTGATGAGCGGATAAAGCTCATCGAAGCTGGCGCGCGACAAAGCCTTTGCATCCGGATATTTCTCAAAAATGGCCGGAGTGGTCATGTTCACGCGCTTGTCTGTACATTGGGCAGACAGTATAACGGCTACGAGTAGTTGAAAAGGATTGTCGTAGATGAGCTCGGTTTCCGCGTTGGGGTTGTGTTGCTGAAAATAGGCCAATACAAATTCATAACGTTCTTTCCTGGTCATGGAATGATCTTATGACCACGAATTTACGGGAATCGATATTGCCGAGGCTTGAATTCAGGAATGATGCGCTGGTTCAACAGCCGTTTCCCGGGCATAATGCAAGACTTTCAGAATAACTTCCATGCGGGGAGCAACCGTAACTTTCTCCAGGTGGTCGGCAGAAGATTGAAGATCCTGCATTTTTTCCCTGAGCGTCCAGTCTTCTTTTAACGCTGTTTCTATAGCAGCAGTTAATTCGGGAGATGATTCTTTGTACAAATACAGTAAAAGATCCTCCGGTGTAAAGAGTGTCATAGGCAAAACCATTTAATGTCCTAATTTTCCGAAGCAGTAAAAATGAAACGTCCGTAATTAAAAACGCCATTTGGCCATTCTTATTGTCTGTCAGCCAAAAATAAATGATAACCAGGCTTTTTTTAGTGTAAAAAGGGTCAACGGGCATCCTCAACCGGCGAAAGGCTTATTTTTCGCGAACCAGGAACAGGTCTTCATTATCCCGTTTCATCAGGTATTTCTCCCGCGCATATTTTTCCACGACAGCGGGGTCGGATTTCAGCTTTTCGAGCTCCGCCCTGGTAACGGCAATCTGTTCTTCATAATATTTCCTGCTCGCTTCCAGCTTTTTAAGCTCGCGAAGATGCCTGAAATGGGTAGTGATCAGATCCCGGTCATCGATAAACAGGATCCATACGCTGAAGCCGATGGCGGTCAGCAGGTATTTGTTCTTGAGCCAGGATGGGATATGCAGTTTCATGAGATCTGAGGTCTGAAGTCTGAGATCAGAAGCAGAAGTCTGAATTTTTCAGACCTTATCGGACTTCAGACCTCAGACCTCCGACTTCACTTCTTCCCAAATTTAATTTTTCCTTTTGGATATACCGCATTTTTTCCCAGAATTTCTTCTATGCGGATGAGCTGGTTGTATTTGGCGATGCGGTCGGTGCGGCTGGCGGAACCGGTCTTGATCTGTCCGCAGTTCAGGGCAACGGCCAGGTCGGCGATCGTGGTATCTTCGGTTTCGCCGCTGCGATGGCTGATGATGGTATTGTATCCATTGTGCTGGGCCAGGGTCACGGCGTTGATGGTTTCGGTAACGGTTCCGATCTGGTTCACCTTTACCAGCAGGGCGTTGGCTATCCCTTTATCGATGCCCTGCTGCAGCCTGTCCACATTGGTTACGAACAGATCATCGCCCACCAGTTGCACTTTGCTGTCGAGGGCTTCGCTGAGGGTTTTCCAGCCGTTCCAGTCGTCTTCGGCCATGCCGTCTTCAATGGAAATGATCGGGTATTTCTTCACCCATCCTTCCCAGTATTTCACGAGCTGGTCGCTGCTGAGCTCCTTGCCGTTGCTTTTATGGAACACATATTTTTTCTTTTTGGAATCCCACAGTTCGCTGTTGGCGGCATCCATGGCAATGCCGATCTGGGTGCCTGTCTTGAATCCGGCCGCCTCGATGGCCTGCAGTACGGTCTCGATGGCTTCTTCATTGCTCTGGATATTGGGAGCAAAGCCGCCTTCATCGCCCACATTGGTGCTGAACCCTTTTTTCTTGAGCACCGTTTTCAGATTATGGAAGATCTCCACGCCCCAGCGCAGCCCTTCGCTAAAGGAAGAAGCACCAACGGGCATGATCATGAATTCCTGGAAATCGATCTTATTATCCGCATGGGCTCCTCCGTTGAGAATGTTCATCATGGGGATGGGCAGCGTTTTCGCATTGGTGCCGCCGATATAGCGGAACAGGGGCAGACCGGCTTCCAGCGCCGCTGCCTTGGCTGCGGCCATGCTCACGGCCAGCATGGCATTGGCGCCCAGCTTGGATTTATTGGGCGTTCCATCCAGCTCGATCAGCAACTGATCGAGACCGGCCTGGTCGGCCACTTCATGGCCCAATACCTTTTCGGCTATAATGTCGTTTACATTGCTGACGGCTTTC
>CAYYZJ010000049.1:0-5127 GCA_964475615.1 uncultured Flavitalea sp.
GCCGAAACTTCAGAAGTCGGGTAAGTAAACCTCCGTGGAATGGTTCCGTTCGTTACATTGCCCTGGTATGCAGGAACCGGTGTCAATGCAGGATAGCCGCTTCTTCTCCAGTTGGCCCATGCTTCATATTCATCCAGGAACGTAGCCATCCAGTATTGGGTGTTGATCTGGTTCAATGCATCGCCGGCATTGAAGGGATTGGCTGCAAGATAGGTGGCTATTGCCGAACTGCTGATAGCCGGAAGCGTAGCAGGGGCGCTTCCTTCATAGGAAGCCATCTGACCCATCTGATCCATAGCCGCTGTAACGCCTGCAGTATAGAAGGTAGCGGGATCTCCGCTTATCCATCCCCGTTGGGCCGCTTCTGCTTCCAGCAGCGCTGTTTCGGCATAAGTGAGGAAGAAAGTAGGCGCATCGTAACGCGCAAATGTATTGCGATTAACGATCGAATATTTAGCCTGATCGCCGGGATAACCGGGCGCAGTGGTAATATCGCGGGCGCCGCCGCTGTTATCATATCCATTGGGCTGGCCCAGTTGAATGGCAGAAGCATTATCGCCAAGATCATCGGTGTTGTTCGGATCAGCAGCTACCGTTCCGAAATAAGGAAGCCTGGGATCATTGGTGCTTTTCAGGTAATTCACGAATGTTTCGCTCAGGCGGGCTGCGTTGGGATCAACGCCATCCAGCACCCAGGCGCTTCCATTAAGCGTTGGCGTTCCCGGCGTATATCCGCTATGAGAAAATATGGCGTTGTCATCATTGCTGTTAAAAACGCCTCCGGTAACAGCGGTCTGCGCCCATTGCTGTGCATTGGAGGGATCCACTTTAACCATGCGCATGGCGAGACGGAGCATTTCAGAATAAGCAAATTTTCTCCATTTGGCCGGGTCTCCGCCATAAAGCAGGTCGGATGATCCTATTGTATTGCTTGCGCCGTCGTCCAGTTTTTCTGCTGCATCCTTTAATTCATTCAGCATGTCGGTATAAATATCCTGCTGCTTGTCGTATTTGGGAGAAGTGATGCCTGAAATATAGCCCAGGCCGGCTTCGGAATAGGGACAATCGCCATACATATCCGTCATACGCTGGAACATAAACACCCTGAAGATGCGGGCAATCTGATAAAAATTAGCCTGAGCCGCATCATCCTTGGTATGGGCCACCACTTCTGTGATGTCCTTGATGGAAATAGAATAGTTCTGTTCCCAATATGCAGAATTATAGCCGGCATTGTATGTGTATTTGTCGCCGCCCCAATAACTGAACGTGGAAGAAAGATGCTGAACCATGCAGGAAGCATAGATCAGGTTATTGCGCCAGTCTTCATAAGCGTTGGCATCGCTGTTGCCCGAAGTGATCAGCTCTGCCGTGGAGAACAGGTAAGCATAGTTCATATTGGCAGCAGTAAGATGTTCGGGATCGGTATTGATGGATTCAAAATTTTTATCGCAACCACTCAATAATATTCCGGACACAGCGCATACAATGAATAAAATATTGCGTTTCATAATGACTTTAGTTTAGTTTTGGTTAAACAGATCAGAATTTAACATTCAGATTAACGCCGTAATTTCTGGTGGCGGGATAACCGGCCAATTCCAATCCCTGCGCATTCGTATTATTGTAATTTGATTCCGGATCTATGTTCGGTGTATGTTTAAGCAAAGTGACCAGGTTTCGCCCGATCAGCGACAGGCTTAATCCTTTTATAAACCCATTCTTCAGGATCGATTTCGGGAATGTGTACATCAGCGATGCAGATCGAAGCTTGATGAAGCTGGCATCATATACAAATTCTTCGGCTATATTGTCTGCGCCTGTTGAGATGGCGTTAAAATAGGTTTCCGCCAGCACACTGGTAGAATTGGTATGACCATCTTCCGTAACTCCTTTGCCTACATATCCTCCTTCCCGGCCTTCCAGTGTTTTTTTCTGCAGGCCGTCTGCATACAGTACCAGGTTGGTGCCGGAGTAGATCTTTGCTCCGAATTTATAATCGATCAGGAATGTCAATGAAAAATCCTTGTAATGCAATTCGTTGGTCAACCCTCCTGTTTGCTTGTACACACCTGATCCCAGGGCTACTACCTTGTCTGTTCTCAACGGAAGGCCATCCGTGCCGAATATAACATTGCCCTGCTGGTCGCGCTTGTATTTATATCCGAAGATCTGTCCGTAATAATAGCCCACTACATTCCTGATGCTGGCATCCCCAAAGCGCGGCAAATCCAGGCTTATGAAATCTGATGGGCCCAAAGACAATATTTTGCTGTTGTTCTGAGCGAAGTTGAAAGAGAAGTTCCAACTGAAATTTTTCAGCTTGACCGGCGTAGCCGTTATCAGCAGTTCTATGCCCTGGTTTCGCAGTTTACCGATATTAATGGTATTGCCGGAATAACCTGAAGTCGGGCTCACCGATACACTCACAATATCATTAGTGGTATTTTTCCTGTATAATGCCAGGTCGAAACCGACCCTTTCATTCAGGAATTGCATATTTAACCCGATCTCTCCTTCTTTTATGCTTACCGGCTTGAGAAACTGATTAGGTATATTGCTGCCATTGACATAGCCCAGCGACTGATTGTTGGAAGTATACCCCTCGAGACCGTAAGTAAGTACAGTGATGTATGGAGAAGCAGCTCCGGTGCTGGAAGATCCGCCATAAGATGCCCTGAATTTGCCAAAGCTGATCCAATCCGGCAAATGAAAAACATCTGAAAACAGAAAACTGGCGGAGACTGACGGATATAGATAGCTGTTGGTTTTGGGATTGAGCATGGAAAACCAGTCCTTCCTCAGCGTTCCGGAGAGGAACAGGAAGTCTTTGTATTCCAGATCCAGGCTTCCATATACTGAATTGACCCTGCCATGAGAATATGTATAAGTAAAAGGCTTACTTGAAACATTATTAACGCTGTAAAAATAGGGTATTACAAAAGGCCCGCCGCCGCCGCCATAAGAGCTCGACACGTTATCCTGCGTATAAGCCCCGGCGTTAGCTTTGACCCCGAAATCTTCAGTGATCTTTTTATCTATTCCGATCATGGCATTGCCATCCAGTTCATGATTATCCGCCTGGCTCACGTTGATTGATCCCCCGCCGGCATTTGAATATTGAACCCCATTCGGTATTACCGTTTTTTTGTTGAATATATATCCATCACGCATTACCTGGCCTTGTATATAAAGCCAGTCGAGGATATTGTATTTTATGGTAAGTCCTCCCGTTAACCGGTTACGCCTGGTTTGATTAATAAAATCATAAGCGATAAAATAGGGATTCTCGAAATATATATCCTGCGAACCGGGCAGGAGCTCATTTCTGTCTGCATCAACCCTGGGCTTAAGCCACCTGATGTCAAATGTATTGGCCAGGTACATCGTGCTTGCTACAATATTGCCCGGTGCATCTGAAAACGATACGCGGTTATTTACCTGCTCCAAAACATAATTCACCGTAAGATTGAACTGCAATTTGGAAGTTACATTATAGGTGCCGTTAAAATTGAGCCCCTGCTGCTTCATATTTGAATTGGGTACATTGGTGCCCAGGTATAAATTGGAAAGACCTAACCTGAAATGTCCATTGGCATTACCGGCAATAAGCGCCAGTGAGCTTTGGTTAGTAAGACCCGTCTTATAAAAGTTTTTGAAATTATCTTTTGCCGCACTGTATTTATAGGTATCGCCAAGAAAATTAACTGCATCCGATCCATCTATCTTTGCACCCCAGCTTGATTCAGCAGTAGCATTGGCTGCTGTGATGGTCGTAGGCTTTACACCCTGGGTACCCTGACCGTATACATATTGATAATCCCTGTCGTCGACCACAGAAGTAAAGGCCAGGTTATTGTTGACTTCAACGCCGATTCCTCTGGATTTTGCGCCTGATTTGGTAGTAATGAGTATAACACCGTTCCCGCCCCGGTAACCGTACAGCGCCGTACCAGGCACGCCCTTCAATACATTAATGCTCTCGATATCGTCGGGGTTGATATTGGACAAGCCATCGCCATAATCCGCACCACCCCATTGACCGGCATATCCCTGATTCCCGTTATCATAAGGAACCCCGTCTACAACATAAAGCGGCTGATTGCCCCCGGTTAGTGTAGAGTTGCCGCGGATGAGCACTCTGCTGCTTCCATAAGGGCCTGTAGCAAGTCCGCCTACATTAACGCCAGCCACCTGGCCGGTAAGGGCATTGCCTAAATTGGTTTCCCGCGCCTGGGTAAGCTTGGAACCGTCGACCTCGGTTGTGGAATAGCCCAATGTCTTGTTTTGCCTCTTAAAACCCAGCGCAGTGACCACCACTTCATTAAGCTGTCTTTTATCTTCATTTAAAGTAATCGCAAAATTGGTTTCATCGCCGATACGCCGTTCCTGCGTAATAAAACCCACAGAAGAAAAAACCAGGACATCCCCTTTATTGGCCTGAATGCTGAAAAGTCCGCTTGTGTTGGTGGAAGTGCCGCGCCTGGTGCCCTTTACAGTTACCGTAACCCCGGTTATCGGAGTGCCATCATCAGCTATTACTTTTCCAGTAATCACATCCATCGGCATTCCGACGCGCACCACTTTATCCATCAGTTCTTCAGTGGAAAGATTGGAATCAAATTTTGCGGCTTCCTTTTCTTTTGGATTGTCTTTTGAGATGATGACAAACGTTTTGTCATTCACTTTTTTAAATTTCAATCCGGTGTTCTTCAATACCTGGCTAAGGATCTTTTCCACATCGCCGCTGGTAATCTCTACGGCATTCACCAGCTTGCCGCCCAGGCTCTGGTCGGAAAAAAGGAAGTAAACGCCTTTTTTTTCGTTCAACTCCTTCAATACAGTGAGTAATTTCTTCTTCTGAAGGTTGTCACCCGGCGGACTTTTCCTGAAGAAGAATTTGTGATTGCCGGTATAAGCATATGTGCTCTGGGTATGAGCAACCGGCAGACAAAAGCATTGCAAACACAGGAAGATAACCCATGCGTAGCGGGCTGAGTTTAAATTTCTCATCTTGCAGCAGTTTTAAAATGAACGTTGGTATATATTATTCGCGGTTCCGGATTATGATCTCATTGTTCTTTCTTACTACTTCCAGATCGTTGGTAGCATCTATGGCTTGCAATA
>CAYYZJ010000050.1:0-4820 GCA_964475615.1 uncultured Flavitalea sp.
ATGCGAATGGCCAGTCCGGGGCCGGGGAAAGGATGTCTTTGCAGCATCTCGTCGGGTATTCCCAATTCGTGACCCACTTTTCTCACTTCATCCTTGAACAGAAAACGGAGCGGCTCCACCAGCTCCAGGTGCATTTTTTTCGGAAGCCCGCCTACATTGTGATGCGATTTGATGGTAACGGAAGGGCCGTGAACGGAAACGCTTTCGATCACATCGGGATAGATGGTGCCTTGTCCCAGTAACCCGATGCCCTTGATCTTTTCCGCCTCCTGCTGGAACACTTTGATGAAAAGCTTGCCGATGGTCTTGCGCTTGGCTTCGGGATCGGTTTTTTCTTTCAGCTTTTTATAAAACAGTTTCCGCGCATCGATGCCTTTTACATTCAGCCCGATCTGTTTATAGGTGGCGAGCACTTCTTCAAATTCATTTTTCCGGAGCACGCCGTTGTCGACAAAAATGCCGTAGAGACGGTTGCCGATGGCTTTATTGATCAGCGTGGCGGCAACGGTCGAATCCACTCCCCCGCTCAGGGCCATGATCACCTTGCGTTTGCCGATCTGTTTTTTCAGGAGTGTTACGGTATCGTCGATAAAATGGGCGGGCGTCCAGCTCTGTGTGCAGCCGCAGATATCCACCAGGAAATTTTTAAGTATTTTTTTACCTTCGATGGAATGATATACTTCCGGGTGGAACTGCAGGCAATATAAAGGCGATCCGTTTTTTTTGAATGCGGCATAGGGAATGCTGTCGGTAACGGCCAGCACCTCGAACCCGGTCGGAAGATCCAGTATGGTATCGGCATGGCTCATCCATACCTGCGAGCGTTCGATGACATCGTGAAAGAGCGGGTCTTCTTTTTGCTTGTGCAATAAGGCCCTTCCGTATTCGCGCTTGCTGCTGTTGGCCACGCGGCCGCCGTATTGTTTGGCAGTAAGCTGGGCGCCATAGCAGATACCCAGCACCGGCAGTTGAGCATTGAGCGCCTTGATCTCCACTTCGGGTGCATTGTTATCATTCACCGAAAAAGGCGATCCGGAAAGGATGATGCCTTTCAGGGAAGGTTCGATATCGATTTTTTTGTTGAAAGGAACGATTTCGCAGTATACATTGGCTTCACGCACGGCGCGGGCAATAAGTTGGGTATATTGGGAGCCGAAATCGAGAATGAGGATCTTTTCCGTCATGGTGACGCGAAGGTAAGAAAACTCGTCTGAACTTTGTCTGAACTGGGACTTGTCTGAACTGGGATTCATGGGATGGATGGGATTTATGGGAAAGGGATAAGGCGCTAATTTGGATTTCTGACATTTCTTAATTTAATTGCGTTCAAACTGTAACCGGCCGGCTGATGCAGACGTCATAATAGTGATGATTTCCGTTAAAAGATCAATTTTCCCAAACATCCCAATCATCCCATAAATCCCAGTTCAGAAAAAAACAACAATATGAGAAAACATGTATGGTTGCTGTTGGCCCTGCCGGTGCTGCTAGGCTCCTGCCGGCATTTCTTTGGAAAAAGAGTAAGAGGCAACGGCGTTGTCAAGACCGAGGAAAGAACCATTGCCGGCTTCAGGAATGTAGACGTAGCCGGCGCCCTCAGCGTATATATATCACAGGGAGATATCAAACCCATAAAGATCGAGGGCGATGAGAACCTGCTGCCCTATATAGAAGTATACAAGGATGGCGACTGGGTCAGGATAAAGCCGAGGTCAGGTTATAACCTCGAGCCCAATACCGACCTGAAAATATATGTCACCGCTCCTGTTTATAATAATATTGAAGTATCGGGAGCCAGCGATATTACCGGGCAGGGAAAGATCGCCAACCCTGAAAATCTAAAGCTCAACGCCAGTGGCGCAAGCGAGATACACCTGGAAGTAGATGCCCCGCAGTTAAAGGCCGATGTTTCCGGAAGCAGCTCCATTGAACTGAAAGGACAGACCAGGGATGTTGATCTCTCGCTGAGTGGTGCAAGCCACGCCCATTGCTATGACCTGCTTGCCGAAAATGCCAGCGTCGGCGTTTCCGGAGCAAGCGGTGCAGAAGTATATGCCAGCGTAAAACTGGATGCTGATGCCAGCGGAGCAAGCAACATAAGCTATAAAGGAAAGGCCAGCAACGTTAACCAGCGTGCAAGCGGGGCAAGCAGCGTGAGCAAGGCGGAGTGAGGACAATGGGCAATAGACAATGGGCAATGGGCAAATTATGAGTGCCCATTTATTATCTTTACCAGTTAAAAATTTCCATTGCCTATTGCCTATTGCCTATTGCCCTATAACCGCACATACCTCACCCTGATCCATATATCCCGGTTCCTTCCCTTGTCGTCGGTGCAGGAGATCTTTACGGGGCCCTCTTCGGGAATGAAGAATTGTTTGGTCCTTACGTTGGCGGCCTTGTAAAATTTATTGTTGATATACCAGTACACCCGGCTCACATCATTCCCGGTATTGCAGGTGAGCTGGAGCGGCTCGGGGTCTTTTTCATTGATCAGGTATTCATTGCCGTTAGCCGGCGAAGTAACCACGGGAGCGCCTTCCTGGAAGATCTTTTCACAATCCGGATTGTGCGGAGGGATTTTTTCATAAGCAACCCCCTTGTCTTCATAATACTGCCGCATTGCCGCCGGAATGATCCTGAACCATTTTTTGCGATAGCCGCTTCGGGGCATGCAGTACTTGCAGTAGGAAAACCTTCCGTCGGCGGAGATCATCACTTCCTGCATATTGTCGCAGGGCTTTGCCGGCGAAACCATGGGAATAAAATAATCACTGACCAGGTTATGGCAATGATCCGCGGGGATCATGCCTGTTTCCGAGCATACCGTCCTGATGCCGCAATCGGGCGGCTGGTGGAACCATTCTTCATCGGCATCATAATCGATGGTATTAAAAATCTTAAAAAGCAATGGCGTGGCGATATCGGCGCCGCTCAGTTCAGGAACACCGGTCGCCGAAAAATTGCCTGCCCATACGCCAACCGTATAATGCTTATTGTAACCGATGCTCCAGGCATCGCGGCGGCCGTAGGAAGTGCCGGTCTTCCAGGCGATTTTGGGGAGATGAACGGTGCTCTCCCAGTTCAGCGGAAAATCAGGACGATTGATCTTCGATAAAATTTCACTGATCATAAAACAGGCGGCCGGGCTCAGTATCCCCGCGCCGCGACCCGGACGATCAGTTTGCAAATAAGCCGGCTTATAATACCTGCCTTCATCGGCGAAAACGGAATACAATCCCGTAAGCTCTTCCAGCGTGGCGCCGCATCCGCCGAGGATCATCGACAATCCCAGCTTCTGCTGATCTTTTTTCACCTGCTGAAAATCGCAGAGCGCCAGCTTCTGGATCAGCTTGTCCTTCCCCAGCGCCCGCAGGCTTTTCACCGCAGGGATATTGAGGGAATGTTCCAGCGCATACTCCATACTGATATATCCATTGAATTTCCTGTCGTAATTTTCCGGGATATAACCGTCATAGTTAACCGCTACATCGGCGATCATCATTTTAGGCGTAAGCAATCCTTCATCGATGCATAATCCGTAAAGCAGGGGCTTGAGCGTGCTTCCGGGCTGGCGAACGGCTGCCGCTCCGTTCACCTGCCCGGCATCGAGGGTGTCTTTGAAATCGGCGGAGCCGATATAGCTGATCACACGGTGCGTGGTATTGTCGATGACCACTACTGCCGCATTGCGGATATTCTTCAGGTAAAGCGAACGCGAATAGTCGGCCACCAGCTTTTCGATCTTGAGCTGGGTGTTGAGCTCGATATTGGTTTTGATGAGATGGCCGCCTGATCGTTTCAGCTTACAGGCAAGATGGGGGATGAAATGCGGAGCCGATCCCCTCGATGCAGTGAGCGGTTCCTCCAGGGCATCGCTGATCTCTTTGCTGGGGAAAACACCGTCAGCAGCAAATTTTTTCAGCCACTTATTCCTTTCCTGCATGATGAGATCATTATTCTTTCCGACGACCAGTGAAGCAGGCCGGTTGGGAATGATGGACAAAGCCGTGATCTCCGCCAGCGAAAGATGATCGGGATTTTTTTTGAAATACAGGATGGAAGCCGATTTCACTCCCTCGATATTGCCGCCGTAAGGAACGAGGTTGAGGTACAACTGCAGTATCTCATCCTTGCTGTATTTCCATTCGAGCTGCAGCGCGCGGAATGCTTCAATGCATTTATTGAAATAAGTCCTCTTCTTAGGCTCCAGCATCCTGGCCACCTGCATGCTGATGGTGGAAGCGCCGGAAGTCCGCTTCATGCGGAAAATATTTTTGAAAAAAGCCCTGGCTGCTGCAAAAGGATTGATGCCAGGATGATAATAAAAATACCTGTCCTCTTTTTCGATGATCGTTTTGCGCAGCAAGGGAGAGATCTCATCCAGTTCCGTTTTCATCCGGTATTGCTGATCATGGGTAAGAAAAGCGTGGATCACTTCGCCGCGGCTGTCGGTAATAATAGTGGAATATTCGATCCTGTCGGGCAAAGGGAAAAGATAATTCAGCAGCAGGAAAAGCAGGAAAAGCGTTGCAACAGCAATCACTCCTCTTTTTATGCCCTTGATGATATGGCGCCGGGTGATGACCATTTCACTGATAAAGATATGTTATACTCCGACCGCTTGCCGGCAGGCATTTCATTTTTTTGCGTACATTAACATCGCTTTTCAAAACCTTATAACCTCCAACTCCATGAGCATCCAATCCCGCTTGCTGACGATTGTCATGGTCAGCATGTTGTTTGCCTGTAACCGCAGCATCGTTACCCTCAATTACACCAATGCTAAAAATGAAGTGCCGCAGCTCGGCAACCTCGTC
>CAYYZJ010000051.1:0-7580 GCA_964475615.1 uncultured Flavitalea sp.
ACAATCTTATCCTGGTGGCCCGCACACAGGAAAGGCTGCAGCAAGTAAGTGATGAGCTGAGGCAACAATACAGTGTGGAAGTAACGCCGCTGGTCGAGAACCTGTTTAACCGGGATGCTCCTGAAAGGATCTATAATAAAACGAAGGAGATGGGCATTACGGTGAATATACTGGTCAACGATGCCGGCCAGGGCGAATGGGGCCATTTTGTGGACACAGACCTGGATCGCGATCTCGACATCATCCAGCTCAACATTGCTTCGGTTGTAGCGCTCACGAAATATTTTGTAAAGGAAATGGTTGCCCGCAATGAAGGCAGGATCCTGCAGCTCGGTTCAGAAGCAGGCAAAACGCCGATGCCTTTGCTGTCGATATATGCAGCCACAAAAGCATTCATCATTTCTTTCAGCGCTGCGCTGGCCAATGAATTGAAAGGCTCCAATGTTACGGTCACCGTACTGCTGCCCGGTGCAACAGACACCGATTTCTTCCACAAATCAAGTTCGGAAGATACGGTTGCCTATCGCGAAGGCAGCCTGGCCTCGCCGGAAGAAGTGGCGAAAGACGGCTATGAAGCATTGATGAATGGAGAAAATAAGATCATTTCCGGGGCCGGAACAAAAATGCATGTGTGGATGTCGGATATACTTCCCGATGCCGCCGCAGCAGCCAATGCAAGAAAGCAAATGGAAATAAGCGGGAAAGGGCCGCAGGAAGGACGGGCGCGGCCAACACATGAACCTTCGCGCATCGAAAGGGAAACCATCAATCAGAAATCAGGAAGCAGCAGCGGCGATATGCCGAAAGAAAAAACGCCGGCAAACAGCAAGGACAACTGGAAATAATATTCAAATAACCGGAAAGTCCGGAAGTTCGATGGAAAAATATTTCCAAATAAACTCCCGGACTTCCCGGCTATCCTGATCTATTTCACGGATTCCCTTTCCGCCGCTTCAACGCGAACCAGATAATAAATACCGCAATGGCAATAAAAACCACAACGAATGTAACCGGAAGCATGATCGTGTTTATAGATTACTTGCGGAGACCAGTTTGAAAAACCGGCTTTCTTTCCCGTCTTTTGTCTTGTCCTGGTATAAAAAAGCCAGGTGCTTTTTCTTGAATATCTCATACCATTCTTCCCAACTGATCTTTTCCAATGTGGCTTCGCCGGAGTAGTCGGGGAAATCGATCCGCAATATTCCCTCTCCTTCTCCTGCATCCGTAGCTTTTACTTTTGCCGGTCTGTTCCTGATTGATTTCGGAGTGCTCATAAAAACGATTTTGATTTCAATAAAACAAACTTCATAAAATATACCAGCGGGAATCAAACGGCCATTGCCCGGCTATTGGGGAATTCCATTCTTTATTCATGGGAATCGCTTCCCCAATCGCCGGCTCTTTTCTATATTTGAACCCATTTATCGTTAAAACACGCCAATGAGAATTATTCTTTTGCTGCTGATGATTGCAGCAACCACTACTACACAAGCGCAAAAACCCATCGACCCAAAGCCTTTTGCCAACAGCATGTCCGAAGCCGATCTGAAAAAACGTCTCTACATCGTGGCCAGTAAGGATTTTGAAGGCCGCGAAACCGCCACCGAAGGACAGCGCAAGGCCGCTGCCTATATCGAAAATCATTTCAGGAGCCTGAGCCTGCGGCCTGCCTGCGCCGACAGCTCCTATCAGCTCTATTACCCGGTATTCCGCGATTCGCTGACTGATATCGGCCTGAAGATAAATGAACAGCCCTTCATCTTCGGCGCCGATTATGAGGCCGACCTCAATGCCGATTATACTTCGACTATGCTTAACAGTGAGATCATATTTGCAGGCTATGGCATCACCGATTCCGCGGGCGATGATTATAAAGGGCTGGATGTAAAGGGCAGGATCGTGCTGCTGCTGGACGGCATGCCTTCCGGCCGGCTTCAATCGCAGATACGCAACAAAACATATAATCCTTTTGCCAAGCAGGATAATGCACAGCTCCATGGCGCCATGGCCGTGCTGATCATACAGCACGATTTTCCCCGTTCGGAGCCTGTTACGCAAGGCAAGATGTATCTTAACGGATATAAAAAAGCCGTTCGTCCCAATACCTGGTATGTTTCCGAAAAAATAGCGCGAACCATTATGGGCGATACCGGTTATGCTGCTGCGAGAAACGGCGATATAAAGCCGCAGACCTATCATGCCGATATCCTGCTGCAATTCAGTAAAGCCACCCTGCATCTGCAAAGCAGCGACGTGCTCGGCTATCTCGAAGGAACGGATCTGAAAGATGAGATAGTGGTGATCTCCGCGCATTATGACCATCTGGGAAAAAGAGATACGGTCATTTATTATGGCGCCGATGACGACGGCTCCGGAACCGTAAGCATGCTGGAGATCGCAACGGCGTTCAGCAAGGCAAAGGCAGCAGGCAAGGGGCCGCGAAGAAGCATTCTTTTTCTTGCCAATTCAGGAGAGGAAAAAGGATTATGGGGTTCTGCCTATTATACCGATCATCCCTGCTTTGCGATGGACAAAACAACCGTTGACCTGAACATCGACATGATCGGCCGCATTGACCCGGGCAGGAAGCATGGCGATTCAACGAATTATATTTATGTGGTCGGCGATGACAAGCTGAGCTCCGATCTGCATACCATCAGCGAATCCGTCAATAAAAAATATACGAAGCTGGAGCTCGATTATAAATTCAACGATCCCAAGGATCCCCAAAGGATTTATTTCCGCAGCGATCATTATAATTTTGCCCGTAAAGGCGTGCCCATTATTTTTTATTTCGACGGCATACATGGCGACTATCACAGGCCGACCGATACGCCGGACAAGATCAACTATGACCTGATGCTCAAAAGGGCGCGTTTTGTTTTCTATACGGCCTGGAATATGGCTAACCGTGATAAGATGCTGGTGAGGGATATTCCATTAAAATAATTGCGCTATGAAAAGCAGGATCGCATACTGGTGTTGCCTGGCGGCAGGCGTGCTGCTCATGGTGGCAGCGCTTGCCCGTGCGTTAAGCATCAATAACCTGGTGATCGCCGCTTCCACCGGCGATATCAGCAGGCATTACGCCGCTTCGGTGCTGGTTGACTGGAGCCTTTCGAGCATGCTGATGCTGCTGACCGGCATCTGGCTGCTTTTTCTTTCGGGCGATCTGAAGAGAAGGCAGCGCAGGGCCTGGGTACAGGCGCTGATCATCGGGCTGGCGCTGATGCTTTTCGGCAGCGGGTTCTGGTATCGGTATCCTGCTTCCCTGCATCTTCCCTTTTTTCTTATGCTCGGCCTGCTCATCCTCCTGCCCTTGCTGATCTATGCCAAAGAATTTAAAGAGTAAGTACAACTGTTAAACTACAAACTGTAAACCGGGGACTGTAAATCTAACATTTCGTTTGTCCATTGCCGTAAGCGATCGCTCAGCGCCTGGTCTTTAGCCAGCGATTGTTCGTAAGAAGGGATCATTTCTTTCAGCCTGGCCTGCCATCCTGCCGAAGCGGCTTTCTGCTTAAAGCTGCGCGGCAGCAGGTCGAGCATGATGGCAACGGCAGTGGATGCTCCGGGTGAAGCGCCCAGCAAGGCGGCAATGGAACCGTCGGCAGCGCAAACCATTTCCGTTCCGAATTCGAGTATGCCTCCCTGCCCGGGGTCTTTTTTGATGACCTGCACTCTTTGTCCGGCTACTTCTAATTCCCAGTCGCCCATTTGCGCATGCGGATAAAATTCGCGCAGCGCATCCAGCCGTTCTTCCGGCGACTGGCGCACCTGGTCGATCAGGTACCTGGTGAGCGGAATATTATCCCATCCTGCCTGCAGCATCGGCAGGATATTATCGTATTTTATCGACAGTGGCAGGTCGAGGTAAGAGCCGTGTTTCAGGAACTTGGTCGAAAAGCCGGCATAGGGGCCGAAGAACAATGCCCTTTTTCCATCGATCATGCGCGTATCGAGATGCGGAACAGACATGGGTGGAGAGCCGGTTGCCGCCTTGCCGTACACTTTGGCATAATGCCTTTCAATGATCTCCTCATTATTGCATTTCAGCCATTGTCCGCTGACGGGGAAACCGCCGAAGCCTCTTCCTTCCGGTATGCCCGATTTTTCCAGCAAAGGCAGCGATCCCCCTCCTGCACCGATAAAAACAAAAGGAGACCTCATGCTGTATTTATCGCCGCTCATTCTATCCCTGATGCTTATGCGCCAATGGCCATCGTCATCGCGTTCCAGGTCGCGGACTTCCTGGTTAAGTTGTATGCTCACATTTTCTTTATGTCTCAGCGCCTGGAAAAGATTTTTGGTAAGCGCCCCGAAATTCACGTCGGTTCCTGTATCCATGCGCGTGGCTGCGATTATCTGCGAAGGGTCGCGTCCTTCCATCATCAGCGGTATCCACTGGCTGATCCGTGCATGGTCTTCCGAATACTGCATTCCTTTAAAAAAATGGTATCGGCCAAGCGCATCGCAACGTTTATGCAGGAAATCGACATTCTCTTCTCCCCATACAAAGCTCATGTGCGGCACGCTGTTGATGAAACCGTTCGGCGAAGCGATATATCCTTTCTGAACCAGATAAGCCCAGAACTGTTTAGACAGCTCGAAAGATTCATGAATTTGGATAGCCTTGCTGCAGTCGATGGAGCCATCGGCCAACTGCGGTGTATAATTGAGCTCGCAGAGTGCGGAATGACCGGTGCCGGCATTATTCCAGGCATCCGAGCTTTCGGCGGCGATACTATCCAGTCTTTCCAGCACTACTATGCTGATGCCTGGTTCAAGCTCTTTCAGCATCATGCCCAATGTGGCGCTCATGATGCCCGCGCCGATCAGCACTATATCGGGATTGGTTGACCTGTTGTTTTCCATGGTGGTAGAATGAAAGGCAAAGATACACAGTGCCGCCGGGCACAGAAAGTTTTAGAGAGGAATGAAGAAATTTAGTATTTTAGATAAAAATTAGAATGACTACTATTAATATAGAAAATAAGAAATACGTATTAGTTTCAAAAAAAGACTACGAATATCTTTTAACCAAGGCGGCAGCCAAAACAGTTCCAGCCAAAAAACTTTCACTAACAAAAGGGAAAAAGCTTGCGTACAAATTCATTGATACATGGGCAAAAGAAAAGTAACTATTCTTGAACCTGCTGTTGAAGAAGTTGCCCGCATTATATATTATATTGAAGGATAAGGGATGCCACAGACAGCTAAGCGCTTTGTGGATGACGCTTTCGAATTTTTTGAATGCCCTTGAGAAGAAAACATGGTTCATCGTCCTTGTAAACATATTGCCTGGAAACGATTGAATTTTCGTTGCGCAAATTTCCGGAAAAAATATATTGTAGCCTATCTTAATAACAGCAACGAAATAGTTATCTGTGAGTTTGCCCTGCAAAAATTGTTGAAATAATCCTATCGCATAATCTTAAAACAATACCGCATCAACTTCCCCTGAAAATCAAAAGGCGTCGTTGCCTTGCTGATGTCTTTGATCGATGCAGCGTGTATGTTGTCCTGCTCCAGGTGGAATTTGCTGAAATTGGTGCTGAAATAAAGTATTCCTCCGCTTTTCATGGCGTGCAGGGTTTTGTTCAGCAGTTCCGGATGATCCCGCTGGATGTCCAGAAAATCCTTCATGCGCTTGCTGTTGCTGAAAGTAGGCGGATCCATAATAACGAGGTCAAAAAAACCGGCAGGCAATTCGTTGAGGTATTGCTTTACATCGGCATGAATGAAATGATGTTTGTTCTTATCGAGCAGATCGTTCAGCCGCATATTGTCTTCGGCCCATGCCAGATAGGTTCTCGAAAGATCAACGGAATGAACGGAATCAGCGCCGCCTGCAGCAGCATACACGGAAAAAGAGCCGGTATAGCAAAACAGGTTGAGCACCCGTTTGCCGGCAGCTTCATCGCGCACCATGCTTCGCGTGATGCGATGGTCGAGGAATAAGCCGGTATCGAGATAATCGGTGAGGTTCACTTTGAACTTCAATCCGTCTTCCTCGACAATAAAAAATTCCTGCTCCGTGGACAGCTTTTCATACTGTCCCTGGCGCCCTGCCTTCCGCTGACGTTGCCTCAGGTAAATATTTTCAGTTGGCAATTTCAAGACCTCGCTGATCACCGGCAGGCATTCATCCAGCCATTGCTCATGCTCTTCTTCACTCATGCCGTGATGGCGTTTGTATTCGGCGAGATAAATTTTATCTCCATACAATTCGATACAGAACGGAAATTCAGGCAGATCATGATCGTAAACGCGATAGCAGGAAATATGCTGCCGCCTCGCCTGCCTGCTGATATGCGTGAATACTTTCTGCAGGCGGTTGCGGAACATTTGGAGCTTGGTTTCATTCATTATTGCAAAGGAAAGAAATATGGGAATAAGGTAATGAGGGTAGTTGACAAGGAAATTAACCTTTTAGGGGGTAAATTAGGTATAAATAACACAAGGGCTAAAGTAGGATATTTTGCTAAAAAAGTTATCCCTAATACAGACGCTAAAAGTGCACAAGCTTATTGATAACCTGTGTGATTAGGGTGTGCTGCACAGGAAACCGGTATTAGGAAAATAGGCATTGCGTTTGGTTGAACTCACATCCTGTATTCCTACATGTCTTCCATCCCGCATCTCACCCCTCCTCCATCACCACAAACTCCTGTTCCAGCGTTAGGGAATGATGGTAAACGGCTTCAATGAAATCCCTTCCCCATTTGGCATAATAGGGCATGAAGTTTTCTATTCGTTCCTGCAGGCTGTTCAGCGGGAATAGCGTAGACTTGATGGCCTGAACCTGCTTGTATTGCTCTTCGTATTTTCTTTTTTCGGCCTTGAGCAGTTTTTTTTCCAGCTCTTTCAAGGGACGCAATGCTTTTGTCTGCAGGGCTTCTACGTGCTGCGTCAGGCTGGGGTCTATATTCCTGGAAATGGCCTTTAGATTTTCATAGTAACTGTATGCGCTCTCAATTTCGCGGCTGAGATCGAGCTGATGTTTTGATTCTTTCAGCACCAGGCCATTGATCAGTTTATCCGCAGGTTGAAATACGTCGACTGTCTTTAGTCCGATGCGCTCCAGCTTACTGCTCCACTTTTCTTCGATGATCAGAAAGGAATTGCGCAGCAGCAAAACCGGATAAGGCACTTTATATTTTTCAAAAAGCGCTTTGAGCTCCAGCCAGTAAGCTGTTTCTCCGCCGCCGCCGATGAATGCAATGCCGGGCAGTATCGTTTCCTGGAAAAGCCCGCGCAGAATTACATTGGGACTGAACCTTTCGGGATATTGTTTCAATTCCTGCTTCAGCTCATCTTCCGAAAAAACAATTGCCGTGCCCTGAACCTTGTAATGGCCGTTTTCAGCTACTATCCTTTCCCGGATATTATCCTTCAAATAAAATAAATTGATCTCCCTGGGATTGGCCTGCACTTTATATTGCGCGGGAAATTCCTGAATGGTTTGCTCAACTGCCTGCGATGGCGTTTGATGAAAAAGATCATCTTCAAATACCGGCAGCATTCTTCTTTTTAGATCGGCATTATCCGGTATCAGCACAACCAGCCCGTAGTCTGCA
>CAYYZJ010000052.1:0-5738 GCA_964475615.1 uncultured Flavitalea sp.
AGTTGAAAAAATCCACCTCTGCTTATGAGCGCCCTCAACCGCATGCCTGCTTTATCCTGAGCGTGGAAGACGATCTCGTGAATGAAGGCGGTATTATGGATCTCTGGGTTCGTGAAGCCCGGATCTTCAAATACGGTTCCGGAGTAGGCACCAATTTCTCCACCATCCGCGGAGAAGGCGAAAAGCTCAGCGGCGGCGGCACTTCCAGCGGACTGATGAGCTTTCTCAAGATCGGCGACCGCGCAGCAGGCGCCATCAAATCGGGAGGCACCACGCGCCGCGCAGCCAAGATGGTCTGCCTCGACCTGGATCATCCCGAAGCGCTTGATTTCATTAACTGGAAAGTGGAGGAAGAAAAGAAAGTGGGTGCGCTGATCGCAGCAGGCTACCCCAGCGATTATGAAGGGGAAGCATACAAAACAGTCAGCGGACAAAACTCCAATAATTCCGTTCGCATACCGAATTCATTTTTTGAAAAGCTCGAAAAGAACGAAGACTGGGAGCTCACGGCCCGTATGGACGGCCGCGTAATGAAAAGAATTCCTGCCAAGGAAGTCTGGAACCAGATTGCGTATGCAGCATGGCGTTGTGCTGACCCGGGTACCCAATACGACACCACCATTAACGAGTGGCATACCTGCCCCAATGGCGGCCGCATCCGGGCTTCCAACCCTTGCTCGGAGTATATGTTCCTCGACAATACGGCCTGCAACCTGGCTTCCGTAAACCTGCGCCGTTTTTATGACGAAGCCAACAACAGCTTCGACGTGGAAGGCTTCGAATATACCTGCCGGTTATGGACTATCGTGCTCGAAGTTTCCGTGCTCATGGCCCAGTTCCCCAGCAAGGAAGTAGCCCAGCTTTCTTACGATTACCGTACTCTCGGTCTCGGTTATGCGAACCTGGGCTCCATGCTCATGGTCATGGGCATTCCTTACGACAGTGAAGAAGCCCGCGGCATTGCAGGGGCCATCACCGCTATCATGACGGGCATCTCTTACAAAACATCTGCTGAAATGGCCGGAGTGCTCGGGCCCTTCCCGAGGTTTGCCGAGAACCGCGAGGCCATGCTGCGGGTAATGCGCAATCACCGCCTGGCCGCTTATGATGCCGATGATTATGAAAACCTGCAGATCAAGCCGCAGGGCATCAAGGCAAAATATTGTCCGGATTATCTGCTCAAGGCAGCTACCAAAGCCTGGGATGAAGCCGTTCAACTGGGAGAGAAATTCGGCTACCGCAATGCGCAGGCAACCGTGATCGCCCCTACCGGCACCATTGGATTGGTGATGGACTGCGATACCACCGGCGTTGAACCCGATTTTGCTTTGGTGAAGTTCAAGAAACTTGCAGGAGGCGGTTATTTCAAGATCATCAACCAATCCGTTCCTGCTGCCCTGAAGAACCTGGGTTATGGAGAGAAGGAGATCGATGCCATCGTTAAATATGCCGTTGGCTCCGGAACCTTTGCCGGAGCGCCTTATATCAACCACCAAACGCTCAGCGAAAAAGGATTCATCGCCGAAGAGATCAAAAAGCTCGACGCGGCCGTTGCTACCGCCTTTGAAATAGGCTTTGTGTTCAATGTATATACGCTGGGCGAAGAATGCCTCCAGCGGCTCGGATTCAAGCCTGCTCAGTATTTTAATCTGGAATGGAGCCTGCTGGAAGCACTTGGTTTTTCCGAAGAAGAAATAGAAGCGGCCAATGACTACGTATGCGGCACCATGACCGTTGAAGGCGCTCCATACCTGAAGGCCGAGCACCTGCCCGTTTTTGACTGTGCCAACAAATGCGGAAAAAAAGGACAGCGCTATATTCATGCGCATGGGCATATCCGTATGATGGGAGCAACGCAGCCTTTCATCAGCGGCGCCATCTCCAAGACCATCAACCTGCCCAATGAAGCCAGCATCGAAGAAATTGCCGACGCATACATGCTGAGCTGGAAGCTGGCGCTCAAGGCCTGCGCACTGTATCGCGATGGATCCAAGCTTTCGCAGCCGCTGAGCAATAAATCCGATAAAAAGAAAAAGACGGAAGAAGCGGAAAGCGCAGCGCCGGCCGCAGAAGCCAGGACAGAAGCCGAATCGCATATCGTTGACATGAGCAAGCTCACCATCCACGACCTGCTCGAAGAAATGCAGAAACGGGTGCAGGCTTCGCCCGATACCCAGCTCAAGCGTGAGCTGGCCCGCATTGTAGAGCGCAGAACATTGCCTGCAAAAAGGCGCGGCTTCACGCAGAAGGCCAAGATCAACGGCCAGGCCATCTTCCTGCGCACCGGCGAATATTCCGACGGAACAGTAGGTGAAATATTCATCGATATGGCCAAGGAAGGCGCTACCATGCGCAGCATGCTCAACTGTTTTGCCATCGCCATCTCCATCGGCCTGCAGTATGGCGTGCCGCTGGAAGAATTTGTAGAGAAATTCGTGTTCACGCGCTTCGAGCCATCGGGCATGGTGGATCATCCCAATATCAAGAGCACTACGTCTATCGTGGATTTCATTTTCCGTGCACTGGCTTATGAATATCTGGGAAGAACAGATCTCGTGCATGTGCTCGACAAGCCGGAAGTGATGAATACGGGCAGCGATGACTGGGATGATATACCTACGTCGCTGGAATATGAAAAGAAAACGCCGCCGCCGTTGAGCGATGTGCGGGTAGTGGCAAAATCTTCAGGCAATGTATCGCCGGTAAAAACGGCCAAATCGCCGGCAGCCAAAGTAGAGAATGGGCTCGATGCCGTGAATGCAGCGGCCAAGAGCATGCAGAGCGATGCGCCGGCATGCAATGTCTGCGGTCATATCACCATCCGGAGCGGCACCTGCTACAAATGCCTGAATTGCGGGAACAGCATGGGCTGCAGCTAGGGTCGTGAATCGTCAGTCGTGAAACGAGAATCATTATGGCTTCAACTCATGACTGGCGATTCCCGCCTCACGATATTAAACAAACTTGGACGGTTTTACTTAAACTTCAGGCCGCTCATTTCCATGGGCGGCTTTTTTATTCAACATCTCATAGGAATTCTCCCAATAGCCATTCGTAAATTTTCGATTGGCAGGAAAATTGATAGTTTCAGGCAATTGTTTCGACAATTTTACTATATCCGTTTCCGTTAATGCTAGACCCTAAAATGAAAATCATGAAAAAAATCCTTGCTTTGGCTCTGCTGGTTTCTTTTTTCTGTTCCTGCGCCCGTTCGGTTACTCCTTATGAAGCCGCAACGCATCATTACAAAAGTTGCCGTAACATGCGGTAGTAATATTAAGCGTATAATATTTTTGAGAGGCATTTGCAACCGGCAGGTGCCTTTTTCATTTTAAGCTTATTTTTACTGCAATAAAAGAAACCGATGGTCATTCAATTCGGGTATGAAAAAAAGCAGGTGCTGCAAGGGTTAAGGTATCATTTTATAACAAGGCCTGAGATCAAAATATTCCTCATCGTGCTGAATGTGTTTACGGTGCTGTCGGCCGTGCTGGTCTACCTGCACAGGATACAGCCGCTTTCTTTTTTGATTTTTTCGCTGCTCTGGTTCCTTTTCCTGATCACGGTATGGAAGCTGTTGCCTTCGGGCATTTATAAAAAATCATTTACTTTCCATGACCGCTTTACCATGAACCTCGAGGACGATGAAGTGATCCTGCAAACCCAGCGTGGCGTCCAGGCCTGGCCCTGGCAGAAGTTCAGCGCTTTTCTGGAAAGCCCTTATTTCTTTCACCTGTATTTCAACAGCCGCTCTTTTTTCCTGGTTCCCAAGGATGCGTTTAAGGATATTATTGAATTGCAAAATGCAAGGCAGTTGCTAAGGAGCAAGATCCATAAAGAAGGTAAAGGGTGGAGGGTGAAAGGTAAAGGGTAAAATAGTATGCCTTTTAACCTTCACCCTCTACCTTCTACCTTTTGCCTCTTTACCTTTACCCTCATTTCGGCTTGTACTTCGCCTCATCAAAAATCTTTTTCGGATCGGTAAGCATTACCTGGGCCGGACTGAGGCCCGGATTCTCCGCCACATATTTATTGACGATCTGCCAGCCTACCCATTGGCCGATATTGCCGGGCGAAGCATCGGGCATGCCTTGCGTGCTGGGTGCATCGCCGATATAATTTTTAATAAGATCGGGATCGATGCTGAACAGATCATTTTGCAGAAAGAAATTCCAGATCAGCCCCTCATTGGCCTTGCACCAGGCCAGTTGCTGGCGCGTGAACCCGGTCTTCAGACTGTCGGCCGTTTCGGGAAGCAACTGATCCAATAGCCACCAGTATTTCCCCTTTTCGATCATCTGCACGATCAGCGATTTGTCGCCGCTGTTGTCGGGGAATATATCTTCGGCTATTGCCTTCATACAATTGGGCACGATGTATTGCGGTTCAAACCTTCTTGAAATATAGGCAGGAAAAAGCTCCTGGCCCTGCACGCTGTTATAAAAGGGGAAATCCTTGCCTGCATATTGCTGCAGTCCTATAGCCAGCGCATATCGCGTAACCGCCACACCTGGAGCATCGAAAGGCCCGATAAAGCTGACTACTTTGGGAGGAAGCTGGTATTTCGGAAAATAATATTTAACGAACTGGAATCCGCTTTTCAGCTCTCTTTCAATCCTATCCATCTTCTCAAACTTCGATTCGAGAAAATCCTTTACCTGCCAGTAACTGCTGATGAACTGACGGGTAGCAATAAACGCTGTTTGATTGGTATCGCTCGGGGGGCCTGCTCCCAGGATATTGGTTACAAAATCACGGGTAAAATAAGGAAATTCATGATTGAGCTGGTATAGTCCCACAGCCACGCGGTTGGTGTCGATGGCAAAAAAAGCAGTATCGAATCGTTCAATCTTCACCGTGACCGGTATGCCGGATACATCGGGGATATTTTTATTATGCCCGCAGGAAGCCAGGAACAGGACCAGCGCCGGCAGCAAGCGGCTTTTTCTTTTCATCATGCCTTGAACGTTGAATAGGGCAAATTAGTACTATCTGCTGTAAATTTGCAGCATGACCATCGCATTAGCACAACAGAATTACCATATCGGTAATTTTGAATACAATACCGCCAAGATCATCGAAGGCATCCGGCAGGCGAAAAAAAAAGGCGCCGAGCTGGTGGTCTTCTCCGAACTTGCCGTTTGCGGATATCCCCCTCGCGATTTTCTTGAATTCACCGATTTCATCAACAGATGCTATGCGGCCATCGATACCATTACCCGGGAAGCGGAAGGCATTGCCGTTATCGTGGGCGGGCCTGCAAGAAATCCGATTCCGGAAGGAAAGGATCTGTTCAATGCCGCCTGGTTTTTGCAGGATAAAGCAATAAAGGCTGTTGTGCACAAAACCTGCCTGCCTACCTACGATGTGTTCGATGAATACCGCTATTTTGAACCTGCCTACGACTGGAAGGTCATTCCTTTCAAAGGGAAAAAAATTGCCCTCACGATATGCGAGGATATCTGGAACCTGGGCGATAATCCACTTTACCGCATCTGTCCCATGGACAAGCTCATCGAACAGCACCCCGATCTCATGATCAACATCTCCGCTTCTCCCTTCGATTACGATCATGATATCGACCGCGAAGAGATCATCCGCAGAAATGTGTTGAAGTACAAGCTGCCGATGTTCTATTGCAATGCCATCGGATCGCAAACGGAGATCGTGTTCGACGGAGGCAGCCTGGTGCTCGATGCACAAGGGAATATTATAAAGGAGATGAAATATTTTGAAGA
>CAYYZJ010000053.1:0-3067 GCA_964475615.1 uncultured Flavitalea sp.
CTTTCCGCATTGCGGATAACGGGCACTACCAGCCCCTTGGGTGCAGACACAGCAATGGATATATCGCAGTAATCATGATATACGATCTCATCCCCATCGATATAGGCATTCACTGCAGGCCATTCCTGAAGGGCATAGCAACAGGCTTTGGTGAAAAAGCTCATGAAGCCCAGGTTCACGCCGTGCTTTTCCTTGAACTTGTCTTTGAACTTGGTGCGCAGGGCCATGATATTGCTCATGTCCACTTCATTGAAGGTGGTGAGCATGGCCGTGGTGTTCTTGGCTTCGACCAATCGCCTGGAAACTGTTTTGCGCAGGTTGCTCATCTTATCCTTGCGCGTCTCACGGCCGAACAACGGTTTGCCCGGCGTTCTTCCGGGATGGCTGAGCGCTTCGAGCACATCCTGCTTCAATATCTTGCCATTGGCGCCTGAAGGGGTGATGGAAGAAGTATCGACTTTTTTATCCGATATGATGGCAGCCGCAACAGGCGTGGCCTTGACTTCACCGGAAGAAGCCGGGGCCGGTGCGTGGGATTCTGCCGGCGGCTTGGCAACGGCAATATGCGATTCGGGTTTGGGCTGTTCGGCAGGTGCAGGCGTTGGCGCCGGAGCAGGGGCTTCTTTCTTTTCTGTTTTCGGTTGGCCATTCCCGGTAGGTTTTGTAGCCGTTTCATCGATCTGCGCCACCACATCGCCAATCTTCAGGGTATCGCCTTCTTTTCCAACGGTCTTCAGTGTTCCTGCCTGCTCGGCATTCACTTCAAAAGTTGCTTTTTCGCTTTCGAGCTCTGCAATCACTTCGTCGCGGTCAACATATTCACCGTTATGCTTCAGCCATTTTACCAATGTTACTTCGCTGATGGATTCGCCTACTGATGGAACTTTAATATCGATCATTCAATTTAGATTTACGAATTACGGAGTTATCAGATACTGAAAGCGGTTTCGATGATCTCCGCCTGTTCCTGTGCATGCACCTTGGCATAACCGGTAGCTGTAGCCGCACTTGGCTGACGGCTGATGAATCCGTAGTTGATGCTTTTCAGGTTCATCTGGAGGAACGATGCGGCCCCCATGTTCAGGGGTTCTTCCTGTATCCAGAACCAGGTAGCCTGGCTGTATTTTTTATACAATGCTTCGAGTTGCGTCAACGGCAGCGGATAAAGCTGTTCGAGGCGGATGATGGCAACATCCTTGCGGTTGTCTTTTTGCTGGCGTTCGGCCAGTTCAAAATAGATCTTGCCGCTGCAGAACAGCACTTTCTTTACTGAAGCAGGATCGCCGGCAAATGTATCGTCGATCACTTCCCTGAAGCCGCCGCTCAAAAATTCTTCCACCCTGGAATAAGTGCCCGGATAACGCAGGTTGGCCTTGGGCGAAAAATTGATCAACGGCTTGCGGAAAGGCCAGGCCAGTTGCCTTCTCAGCGCATGAAAGAGATTGGCTGCGGTAGTGATATTCGTTACTACCATATTGAGCTCTGCACATTGCTGCAGGAAGCGCTCCATGCGGGCGCTGCTGTGCTCGGGGCCCTGCCCTTCATAGCCATGCGGCAACAAGAGCACGATGCCGTTCATACGCTGCCATTTTTGTTCGCCGGCCATAATGAACTGGTCGATCATGGTTTGGGCGCCATTGGCGAAATCGCCGAACTGGGCTTCCCACAATACGAGCGCATTGGGATTGGCCAGGGCATAGCCATATTCAAACCCAAGCACACCGAATTCGCTGAGTAAAGAATTATAGATCCTGAACTGTCCTTTCGCTCCTTCGATCCGGCTGAGGCGGTTATAGGATTCATCTGTATTCTCATCCCGCAACACCGCATGGCGATGCGAAAAAGTGCCGCGGCGAACATCCTGCCCGCTCATGCGCACGTCCTTGCCTTCAAGCAGCAGGCTGCCGTAAGCCATCAGCTCGCCGGAAGACCAATCGAGCTTTTGCTCTTCATTATAAAGCTTAACCTTGTCCTGCAGTATCTTTTCCACCTTGCGCAGCGGAGTAAAGTTCTCCGGCCATTTCATGATGGCGTCGAATATTTTTTTGAAATCGGCTTCGCTGATGCCTGTTGACGGCGATTGCTCGAAATCCGCAGCAGTAGCCCTGCGCAGGCTTCTCCACCACAGTTCCGGCTGCTGGTAAGTATACGGCAATGGCTTTTGCTTTACTTCATCCAGTCTTTCCTGCAGGTCGGCCCAGAATTTCTTTTCCATATCCTTGGCCAGGTCTTTTGCATCGGCTTCGCCGTTCTCCATCAAAAACTGCGTATATACTTCCCTGGGGTTCGGATGCTTTTCAATGAGCGCATAGAGATGTGGCTGTGTGAACTTGGGATCATCGCCCTCATTGTGGCCATGACGGCGATAGCAGACCATATCTATAAAAATATCCGAATTGAATTCCTGGCGGTAGCGGGTGGCGATCTCGGCGCATCGAACTACGGCTTCCGCATCATCGCCGTTCACATGCAGTACGGGAGCATGTACGGCCGCAGCAATGGAAGTGCAATAATCGGAGCTGCGGGCATCATCGAAATCGGTAGTGAACCCGATCTGGTTATTGATCACAAAATGAATGGTTCCGCCGGTATAATATCCTTCGAGCTCCGACATCTGGATCACTTCATACACGATGCCTTGTCCGGCCAGCGAAGCATCGCCATGAATGAGGATAGGCAATATTTTATCGTAATCGCTTTTATAAAGCACATCGGCTTTTGCCCTGGCAAAGCCCACTACTACCGGATCCACGGCTTCGAGATGGGATGGATTGGGCATCAGCTTCAAATGCACGTTCTTGCCCGAAGGCGTTTGCAATTCGCTGCCATAGCCCATGTGGTATTTCACGTCGCCGCTGCCCATGGTCTGATCGAGCTTGGCGGTGCCTTCAAATTCGCTGAAGATCTGCTCATACGTTTTGCCGAGAATATTGGCCAGTATGTTGAGCCTTCCGCGATGGGCCATGCCGATCACCACTTCCTGCACGTCGTGATCTGCTGCAGTATTGATGATGGTGTCCAGCGCAGGAATGGTGGTTTCCCCTCCTTCCAGCGAAAATCTTTTTTG
>CAYYZJ010000054.1:0-3661 GCA_964475615.1 uncultured Flavitalea sp.
ATTGTGGTTCTGAGGGTCGTGGGTTCGAGCCCCATCAGCCACCCATCGACCACCGGCGCTTTTGCGCAGGTGGTCTTTTTCTTTTTCCCTGTTCTTCAATCATTTCAACCACTCATAACTAACGGTCAACCGGGTTGGCAAACTCCTTGTTAATATTGTATTGAATTTACAACATACCGTTTGTTTTATCGTTAATTTTGACTGGCATGCTTAAAAAGTATTTAAAATATATGATCAACAAGAAAAATCTGCCAATATTGCTGTTGGTGCTGGCTATGGGCGTTGTGGTGGCATTCCGTACACTTGCCTTCAACGATAACCCTACTCCTCCTTCCAAATACGAAAAGATCCTGCATAATGTGGGAGAAATGCTGGAAGAGATTCATTACAGTCCCAAAAGCATCGATGATAATTTTTCAAAAGAGGTGTTTAAGAAATATCTCGGCGAAGTAGATGGGGAAAAAAATGTTCTCCTGAAAAGTGATGTCAATGCCCTGGGCAAATATGAAACTACTATCGACGATGAAATACTCGGCAAGGCATCGCTGGAGTTCGTTCCTGCCGTGAATGAAATATATAAGAAAAGGCTCCAGGAAGCAGAAGCGCTGTACAAGGAAATACTCACTCATCCTTTCGATTTCAATAAAGATGAATCGGTGAACCTCGATTATGATAAGATCGATTTCCCGGCCAATGAAGCCGAAAGAAAAGAGGCCTGGAGAAAGAGGCTGAAATACCTCACCCTCGAAAGATATTCCGACCTTCTGGAAGACCAGGAGAACTCCAGGAACAAGCCGGGCTTTGTTGCCAAAAGCAAGGAAGATCTGGAAAAAGAAGCCCGCGAAAAAGCCATGAAAGCCATGGTGCGTTTTTTCGACAGGCTCAAGTTCAAGATGAATGAAGACGACCGGTTCAATGAATTCGTGCAGACCATTGTGCAGACCATGGATCCGCATACCGATTATTTCCCTCCTGTTGAAAAAAGATATTTCGACGAGCAGATGAGCGGTCATTTCTTCGGCATCGGCGCATCGCTGCTGCCTACGGAAGACGGCAATATCAAGATCGCCAGCCTGATCACCGGAAGCCCTGCCTGGAAATCGGGACAGGTTACCGTCGGCGATATCATCCTGAAAGTAGGACAGGGCAGCCAGGAGCCCGTAGACCTTACCGGCTATGTGGTGGAAGACGCCGTAAAGCTCATCCGCGGCACCAAGGGAACGGAAGTAAAGCTCACGCTGAAGAAAGCAGACGGCTCTATAAAGACGGTATCGCTGATCAGGGATGAAATCGTTCAGGAAGAAACCTTTGCCAGAAGCGTGATCGTGAATACAGACAAAGGCAAGATCGGATACATTTTCCTTCCTGAATTCTATGCTGACTTCGATAACCCCAAAGGCAACCGCTGCTCGATAGATGTGGCCAAGGAGCTGATCAAACTGAAAGAACAGAAAGTAGACGGCATAGTGCTCGATCTCCGCAACAACGGCGGAGGCTCCTTGACCGATGTGGTGCAGATGGTAGGTCTGTTCATAGACCAGGGCCCGATAGTGCAGGTCAAGAACCGCGAAGGCAGATCGGAGATCCTTAGCGACCGCGACAGAACGGTGTTGTACGACGGCCCGTTTGCCGTAATGGTCAATGAGCTCAGCGCTTCGGCTTCAGAAATATTTGCCGCCGCCATCCAGGATTATAAAAGAGGCGTGATCGTGGGCAGCACATCCACTTATGGTAAAGGAACGGTGCAGCGCCCGATCGGCCTGGACAAAACGCTCGGATTCGGTGACGGCAACAGCTCACTGGGAACGGTAAAGCTTACCTTGCAGAAATTCTATCGCATCAACGGCGGCTCCACGCAATTGCGCGGCGTAACTTCCGATATCATATTGCCCGACCTGTATGAATATTACAAGATCAGGGAAAAAGACAATCCGGATGCATTGCCCTGGGATGAAATTCCGAAAGTGGATTTCACGCCCTGGAAATATGCCTATGATCTGAATACCATCAAAGCGGCCAGCAATTCGCGCATTAAAAACAATTCTGCTTTCGGCCTGATCGATGCCGATGCAGCCTGGCTGAACAAGCAGAACGATAAACTGTATCCGCTGAAGCTCGATAAATACCGTGAAGAGCAAAAGCAGATCAAGGCCACCGTAAAACAGATCGAAACCCTGAGCAAGCTGCCCAAGGAAATGGATATTGCCACTTTACCTCAGGACAGCAACAAATATGTAGACGATAAGGACAAGGCCGATCGCTACAAACAGTGGATAAAAAGCCTGAAAACCGATATCTGGCTGAATGAAGCGGTTAATGTGGTAGATGATATGGTTGCAACAAAAAATCTGGTATATAACAAATAAATGTGCGGATGTGCTAATGGCTAATGTGCGAATGCTGTATGCGAAAATTGCAAACGGCATTCGCACATTACTTTTTAAACTACTGTATTAAATTCGCACATTAGCCATTCGCAAATTCGCACATTAAATTTTCCTGGCTATTACTGTTATGATGGATCCCAGCACGGCGATCAGTCCCAATGATACGCGGAGGCTGCTGAGATGCGCCACGAATCCGATAAACGGAGGCCCGAATAAAAATCCCAGATAACCGATGGTGGAAACGGCTGCAATGGCCACGCCCGGAGAAAGCACCGTCGATTTTCCGGCGGAGCTGTAGATGAGCGGCACTACCGAAGATACGCCTGCGCCCACGAGCAGGAATCCCGCAACAGCAGGAATAAAATAAGGAAAGAGCACGGCGATGAGCAAGCCGGTTGCCGTCAGTGCACCGCTCCATTGCAGCGTTCTTTTTTTGCCGACGCGGGTAGTTACCCAATCGCCTATAAAGCGGCCGGTGGCCATGGTGCACATGAAAGCAGTATATCCTGCGGTCACCAATCCTTTTTCGGGCTGGATCACTTTTTTAAAGTATACGCCGCTCCAGTCGAACATGGCTCCTTCGCAGATCATAGAGCAAAAAGCGATCAGGCCGAGATTGATCAATGAACGGTCGGGCTTGGCAAATATGGGTTGTTGCTCATTTTTATTGCTGTCGTGCGGCAGGAGATGTTTCCAGGAAAGGATCACGATCAACGCAGCTATCCCGGTAATGACGAGGAAGTGGGTGGAAGGAGGTTGCGCCAGGTTCACCATCAACGTACCGATGGCCGCGCCGGAAAAACCCGCCAGGCTCCAGAGGCCATGATAGGAAGCCATGATAGACCGGCCGTACAATGCTTCCGTGCCTACAGCCTGCGTGTTCATGGCAATGTTGAGCATATTGCCCATCATGCCGAAGGCAAAAAGCGTGGCCATCAGTTGAGCGGTGGTTTGCACAAAGCCCAATACCGGCAATATGCATGCATAGAGCAGGGCAGCGGCAATGGCTATGGAACGGCTGCCGAATTTGGCTACCAGCCATCCGGCAATGGGCAATGAAACAAGCAATCCTGCAGGAAGGCCGAGCAGCACGGCTCCGAGGGCGGCATTGTTGAGATGCAGCTTCAACTGAATATCGGGAATGCGGGATGCCCAACTGGAAAAACAGAGGCCGGCCAGGAAAAAAAATCCGCTGACCGTTATACGGTAAATTCTTTGCTGCGGTAGGGTAGTAAACATTAGTCCTGCAAATACTTTTCTTTGATGACATGAAT
>CAYYZJ010000055.1:0-5465 GCA_964475615.1 uncultured Flavitalea sp.
TCACCAGGATTATTACCGCACCCACGGCTCGCAGCCCTATTGCTACCTGGTGATCAGGCCCAAGGTGGAGAAGTTCGAGAAGGTGTTTAAGGATAAGTTGAAGGCAAGAAGCAAGTAAACCTGAAAAATGCTGCATCCCATACCGAGTATGGGGTTTTTTTTGAAAAAAAAGATTAAATAAGTACGTATATTTGTACTCAATCAGGTATTCCTGTTTTACATAAAACACTAAGTAGCCATGACAGTCGCCAATTATTCGGATTTCAGGAAGAATATGAAAGAAAGATTAGACAGTGTAGTAAATGACGCCGACACGCTGATTATTCACCGGCCAGGCGGAAAAGATGTAGTTGTTATTTCTCTGGATGAATACAACAGCATCAGGGAAACCAATTATCTGCTCAGCTCGCCTGCCAATAGAAAACACCTGCTGGAAGGCATCAAGGAGTTTGACCAGGGAAAGGGGATCAAGGTCAAAAAAGATAAGCTATGGAAATAGTGTTTTCTTCAGGCGCGTTGAAAGATTTTGAATACTGGAAAAAAATATCCAATCAAAAGATCTTAAAAAGAATAAAAGCATTACTCGACGCAATTGAAGAAACTCCATTCAAAGGGATCGGCAAACCGGAACCATTAAAAGCAGAATTAAGCGGCTATTGGAGCCGCAGAATCAATGATGAGCATAGATTGGTTTACAAAGTTCAGGATAATAAAATTTTCATTCTTTCCCTCCGGTATCATTACTGAACCTCACCCTCCTCAGCTCCAGCAAATTCAGTCCGTTCGGAGCAAATCCCTGCACGCGTGTATTGACCAGATGGATCACTTCATCATACCATAATGGAACAACAGGAGCATCGTTGACAACAAGCTGATCCATCCGGCGGTAAAGATCATATTTTACCGAATCATTGTTTTCGATAAGCGATTGCTCATAAAGCGCATCGAAGGCCGGATTCCTGTATCGCGTGTAATTCGGCGGAGCAGGATTTTTTGAATAGAATACGCTGAGATAATTTTCGGCATCCGGATAATCGGCAAGCCAGCTTCCGCGAAAGAACAACGCTTCCGATTTGGCCGTTTCCTCGAGCAGCAGGCTTTTCTGTAATACATCCACCTGTATATGAATGCCGATCTCTTCAAGCTCCCTGGCAATGAAGCTGGCCAGGTCGGCATAGATGGCAACAGTCGATAATTTGATTGAGGGCATTCCTTTTCCATCGGGATAACCGGCCTCGGCCAGCAACTGCCTTGCTTTTGCCGGATCGTAATGATAGCCTTTCACTTTACTCGAATCGAAAGAAGGCAGTCCCGCAGGAATGAAACCGCTCTCTGCCGGAATGCCGACGGAATTGCGCAGGTACATCATCATCTTGCGGCGGTCGAAACCATAATTGATGGCCTGCCTTACTTTTTTAATCCGCAGCGGCGAATGGGCAACCAAATCCAATGATGAATCGACCAGGATGCCGAGGTATTCGGTATTGAGCTGGGGATGCCTGGACAGCACGATCTTACCCTTCCAGTCTTTCTTCAGCGCTCCTTTTTTATTCAGCACTTCATCCTTAAAGGAAGCATCGATCTCGTTCACGAAATCGAGCTGGCCCTGCCGGAACAATAAAAACTCTGTGGCCTTGTTGTCGAAAAAACTGATCTTGACGGCATCGAGATAAGGGAGCCTGCGGCCGGTACTGTCCTTTTCAAAATAATGTTCATTCTTCAGCAGGATCATGTCCTGCCCTTCTTCCCATGATTTCAGTTGAAAAGGGCCGGTGCCGCAGGGATGGCTGCGAAAATCCTTTCCATATTTTTCAACGGCTTCATAGGCAATAACGGAGCAATACTGCATGCTCAGCAGCTCCAGCACCGGGTTGAACGGCCTGAGCAGCTTCAACTGGAAAGTGGAATCGTCAAGTGCAAGGAAGCCATGATCGGGATCGATCCGATCATTGAAGATCCAGGCCCCGCTGCTGGCCGTGCTTTTGTCGACGATACGACGAAAACTGTATACCACGTCGCCCGCATTGAATTTCCTTCCCCGGCCTCCGGGAAAAGCATCGTTATCCTGAAAAAACACATCGGTGCGCAGATGGAAAGTATAGATGAGCCGGTCGGCCGACACATTCCAGCTCCGTGCCAGTGAAGGAACGATACGGAGATTGCTGTCCGTTTCAACCAGCGTATTGTAAATCTGGTGCACGGCCCAGATAATGGAGAGGTTTTTTGCAAAAGCCGGATCGAGCGTGGCAATGCCGGCGGATTCATTGTAATGGAAGACCGCTTTATGCTGGCGACCGGTCTGCCGGCAGGCTGCCGACATCAGGATCAGGCAGAGGCCGCTTATACATTTTATCCAAAAGCGTACCGGATGATTTTCTATCTTCATTTTTTAATCGGCCCCAATTTAATAAATGATAGCAATGATAAAAACTACTACAATCCTCCTGTTCCTGATTTTTTTCTTTTCCCATATCGCACAGGCGCAGTTCACCCATGCCGATACCTTGCGCGGAAGCATTACTTCCGAACGGGCCTGGTGGGATGTGATCCATTATGCCATTGCAGTAACTCCGAATTATGATCAAAAATCGATAAAAGGGAAAAATGAAATCCGGTTCAAAGTGCTCAAGCGAGGAACCAGGATGCAGATCGACCTGCAGCAACCGTTGATCATCGACAGCGCATTCCTCGGCAATAAAAAGCGTGCGCTTGCTTTTCAAAAAGACGGCAATGCCTGGTTTTTCGATCTTCCGGCGCTGCCTGTTTCTTCAAAGCAGACCATCAGCATCTATTATCACGGCAACCCGCGCGAAGCAGTGCGGCCTCCGTGGGACGGCGGCTGGATCTTCACCCGCGATTCATTGCATCGCCCCTGGATGAGCGTTGCCTGCGAAGGGCTCGGCGCCAGCATCTGGTATCCCTGCAAGGATCATCTCAGCGATGAACCAGACAGCGGCGCTTCGCTCAGCATCACGGTCGCCGATACGCTGGTGGCCATCGGAAATGGACGGTTGAAAGGAAAAAAGAATAATGGCGATGGCACCATCACCTTCACCTGGGCTGTTGTCAATCCCATCAACAATTACAATATCATTCCCTATATTGGGAAATATGTCGGCTGGCATGAAGATTATGCCGGCGAAAAAGGCAAGCTCGATTGCGATTACTGGGTATTGGATTACGATCTCGAAAAAGCCAGATCACAGTTCAAGCAGGCCGATTCCATGCTCCATTGTTTTGAATACTGGTTCGGCCCCTATCCTTTTTATGAGGATGGATACAAGCTGGTGGAAGCGCCGCACCTCGGCATGGAGCACCAAAGCGCGGTAGCTTATGGCAACCGGTTCGGCAACGGATACAAAGGAACCGATCTCTCGGGCAGCGGCTGGGGACTGAAATGGGATTTCATCATCGTGCATGAAAGCGGGCATGAATGGTTCGGCAATAATATCACCTGCAATGATCTCGCCGATGAATGGATCCATGAGGGATTTACCAGCTACAGCGAAACCATCTATACGGAATGCTGCTGCGGCAGGGAAGCTGCCAATGCCTATAACCGCGGCATCAGAAAGAACATCCAGAATAAAACGCCCATCATCGGAACTTATGGTGTGAATGATGAGCCCAAGGGAACCGATCTGTATTACAAATCGAGCAACATGCTGCAGATCATCAGGCAGATCACCGGCGATTCGCTGTTCAGGCAGATATTGAGGGGATTGAATAAAGGTTTTTATCACGAGACCGTAACCACCAAACAGATTGAAGCCTTTATCAGTGCACAGGCAAAAAAAGATCTTTCCAATATATTCGATCAATACCTGCGCACCACGCAGATACCGGTGCTGGAATATAAACAGCAGGCACATACGCTCTTTTATCGCTGGGCCGATTGCGTGAGCGGTTTCAATATGCCGGTAAAGATCAGTTTCAACGGCAGCCGCTGGATAACGCCGGAAACAAGCTGGCAGAAGCTGGAAGGCGATTCGGATTTCAGTGTTGATCCCAATTTTTATATCCGGGTAAAAAAGATTGAATAATCCAAAAACCTCATCTTTGTGGCAACCAATCCATCTTCATGAGCACCATCAGGCGGCAAAGTATCCTGTCTTCGGCAATCGTTTATTCCGGCTTTGCATTGGGATTCTTCAATATCTATCTCTTTACGCGTGAAGGGGGATTTACGCAAACGCAATACGGGCTTTATACTTCATTCACCGTCTGGGCCACCATCATGTATTCATTTGCCAGCCTGGGAATGCCGTCCTGCATCTATAAATTTTATCCTTATTACAAGGACAATCTGCCCCCGCAAAAAAATGACCTGATGACCCTGGCCTTGTTAACAGGCGCGATCGGTTTTGTGCTCGTCATGCTGGGAGGATTTGTTTTCAAGGATCTCGTGATCAGGAAATTCGGCGCCAATTCGCCCGACCTCGTAAAATATTATTACTGGATATTTCCGCTGGGGTTCGGATTGACCATCTATTCCCTGCTGGAAGCTTTTGGCTGGCAACTGAGGAAATCGGTGCTGACCACCGCCCTGAGAGAAGTCGTGTTCCGGTTGTTCACCACCGTACTGATCCTGGCCTCGGTTTTCCGTCTGATAAAACATTTCGACACGTTCATCAAGATCTTTGCATTCGCCTATATTTTTATAGCACTGGTATTGGTTTGCTATCTCATGGCGACAAAGCAGGTCCATTTCACGGCAACCATCAGCCGCGTTACCCGGAAATTTTATAAGAAGATGATCGCGCTGGCTGCTTTTATATGGAGCGGACTGGTGATCCACAATCTCGCGCTGGTCTTTGCCAATATCGTGATCGCGGCAGTCATTCCTAACGGCCTCGCCTATGCGGCCGTTTACACATTGGCACAGAATATCTCCAGCCTCATCCAGGCCCCGCAAAGAGGGATCATTGCGGCTTCGTTATCCCATCTCTCGCAGGCCTGGAAAGACAAGGACATGGGCAAGATCAATCGCATCTACCGGCGATCTTCCATTAACCAGTTGATCTTTGCCTGCGGACTGTTCGTGCTGATCTGGATCAATTTCACTTATGGCGTACTCACTTTCCATCTCCAGAAAAACTATCTCGAAGCCAGGCATGTTTTTCTTTTTCTCGGCCTCATGCAGATCATCGATATGGGAACGGGCGTCAATGCGCAGATCATCGCCACTTCCATATTCTGGCGCTTTGAATTCCTCTGTTCAGGCTCCTGTCCCTGAACCACTAATCCTGTTCCAGAACATATTCATCTGTCCCTGAATAGAGTAATCCAAAGCCTGGATTAGTGGCATTTTTTGTAGTGTTTATAGCTAAACCTAAAAAGGAAATTGAATACCGTAAATTTTGGAACAAACGGCGCCGACAAAAAAGATTCTATCTAGATTATACTATAAAAAGAAATTAATAAAAATGTCATAAAATTGTTAAATATTAAGCATGACTAAAAAA
>CAYYZJ010000056.1:0-2648 GCA_964475615.1 uncultured Flavitalea sp.
CCGCCGCCGCCGTTCCTGATCTTATTGAGAAGATAGCCCGGAGCCTTGGGATCGTGCTTATATTTATCAGCTACCTGGGTAAACGACGGCCCTACCGATTTCTCGGTGATCTGGTGACAGGATTTACAATCGCTCGAAAGCATGATGTTCTTGCCCGATGTGAGCACCGAAGGCTGCAGATGCCCCATAGGCACGGCCGCACGATCGGCATCTTCAACATAATCGGCAATAACATGTAAACCCGCTGTATTTTTTGAAGCATCCGGATCATCTTTATCGCTGACCAGAACACTGTACTGCACGGGCTTGCCCGGGAAATAAAAGGATTTATTGCCTTTCAGCGCAATATTCACCTCCGGCATTTCATTACCTGCATACAGCGCTTTGACGCCGCTTCTGGCAGAAGCGTTCTGATCGTCCTTCACCTCCACACTTACAGCGTAATCGCCGGCTTTATTATAGGTATACTGCATTTCAGGAACAGTGGATTCTTTTGTGGTTCCGTCGCCGAAATTCCAGATATAGCGCAGCGCGCTTTTTTCAGGATCCTTTGCATCGGTTTTTGCCGTGATGGTTAACGGCAATGCTCCTGTTTCCTTATCGATGGTGAGGCCGTTTATCTTCGGAGGCCTGTTGCCTGCATTATAATCGATGCGTACCAGACCGGCATCGGGGTTCTTTGCAAACCAGCCGCTGCCGTATTCGAGGATGTATAATCTTCCGTCAGGGCCCAGCTCCATATCGATAGGAGAAGCAAACCGGGTATGGGCCATGAATGGTTCCATCTTGTCGAAATCGCCATTGGGCAGCATGGTCACCGGCTTGATCCATCCGCGTATCCATTCATAGAAAAAGAATTTGCCGTCATAATAGGCAGGATAACGGGTGGCTTGGGGATAGAGATCGGAATAATATACCGGGCCCGCCATGGCTGTTCTGCCTCCTGTGCCCACGGAAGGGAAATCGGGCGATTGCGCATAAGGATACCAGATAAAGGCAGGTTGCGCCGGAGGCAGTTCGCGAAGCCCGGTATTGTTGCGCGATTCATTCACGGGTTTGGCCGGATCGAACGGAGGGCCCGATTTTCCCGTCGCATAATCATACCTGTGATAGGGATAGTTGTTGCCGATAAAATAAGGCCAGCCGAAGAAACCGGCTTTCCTGGCCTGGTTCACCTCATCATAGCCTCTCGGGCCGCGCGTATCCAGACTGTCATTATTGGCATCCGGGCCCACTTCTCCCCAATATAAAAATCCTGTTTTCTGATCCACCGAAATGCGATAGGGATTGCGGTCGCCCATCACATAGATCTCAGGCCTGGTTTTGTCCGTGCCTTTCGGAAAAAGATTGCCGTCGGGGATTTCATAGCTGCCATCGTCTTTAACCCTGATGCGGAGGATCTTTCCGCGAAGATCATTGGTATTGCCTGCCCCGCGCCGGTCATCATATTGCAGATGGCCCGGACGGTCGTCGAGCGGAGCAAAACCATGGCTCACATAAGGCTGGCCCGGTTCATCGAAAGGCGTGGTATTGTCGCCGGTGGAAACAAACAATGATTTGTCGGGCCCGAAAGCAATGGAGCCGCCGGTATGGCAGCAGATATTGCGTTGTTCATAGAACTGCAGAATGACCTGCTCTGATTTGGGCTCGATGGTATCGTTTTCAAATTTGAACCTGGACAGCCTGTTCACTGCTGTGTCCCTGGGGCTATAAAAAATATACACCCACCTGTTCTTCTCAAAATCAGGATCGGCTTTCAGTCCCAGCAATCCTTCTTCCGCATTCACGCCGGGCACATCGGTCTTCCAGTATACGTTCAGGTAGCCCACCTGTTTAACCTCTTTGGTGCTGTTCTTATACAGCATGATCTCGCCGCGGCGCTGCGCGATCAATATATCGAGATTGGGCAGTACGGAAAGCTCTGTCGGCTCGAAGAACACGCCCTGCACGAGCTGCGTTTTGATGAACCGGTCTTCATCCGGAGCATAGGCGCTGCGCGCTTTGCTGTAGTCGAGATCCCTGTCGCCAATGGCATATTGTATTCCGCCGAGAATGTGTTGCAGGTATGCAGGATCGGAATAAGATTCTTCGGTATGGCCCATCTCGGTATAAAAAGCGCGGCCGCCGTCATATTCATGATACCAGGTTATCGGGTGATCATTACCGTTATTTCCACCCTGGTATGTTTTTTCATCGATCGAGATCAGCACATGAATGTCTTTGCTGATCTTTTTAAAATTATACCATTCGTCAGTCCTTGTCCATTTATCGGGAAGATGGGCTGTGGAAGGATGGCTCTTGTCCTTCACCAGCAGCGTGGCGGATTGTATCTGCGGATGGCTGTCGAACCAGGCGCCGACCAGTCTTCCGTACCAGCCCCAGTCGTATTCCGCATCTGCGGCAGCATGGATGCCCATGAACCCGCCGCCTGCCTGGATAAAGCGCTCCAGCGCTGTTTCCTGGTTGCCTTCGAGCAGGTTGCCGGTACTGTTGAGGAAGACCAGGGCATCGTATTTTTTCAAAGTATCTTCCTGAAAGAAGTCCGCATTGGAAGTGGTATCCACATCAAATCCATTCGTGGCGCCGAGCTTTTGAATTGCGGCTATGCCTGCGGGTATGGAGGAATGATGGAAGCCTGCCGTCTTCGT
>CAYYZJ010000057.1:0-2148 GCA_964475615.1 uncultured Flavitalea sp.
GCAGGCTTCAACCTCGACGATGGCTTCCAGCTCGGACTGGGCATAAAGCATATCCGGGGCATCGATTATCAGACCAACCGCTATAACGTATCGAACTACCGGAGTGTTCAGCAGCTCATGGTCACGCATTCTTTTTCAACAGAAGCATTCCGTATCAGGTATAATGCGGAATGGCGAGAGGCCGCGGGCAAGGCCGATCTGCTATTGCAGGCCACTGCTTTTGCTCCCGACAACAAGCAGAATTTCTTCGGTACCGGCAATGAAACGCCTTTTTACAAGACCGGCGATTACAAACGCTTTTACCGCGCGCGTTTCGATCTGTACAATATTAATCCTGCCCTTCGATGGAAAACCCGGAAGGGAAAAAGCTTTATCATCGGCCCTTCCCTGCAGTATTATCATTTCGATAGCGTGGACAACAAGGGGCGGTTCCTGGAACAGGGTATGTTCATCCATTCCTATGACAGCGCAACGGTCGATAAGGATAAAACACATGCCGGACTGGTGCTGAACTATATCAGCGACAGCCGCAACAATGCGCTGATCCCGACCTGGGGCTCTTATGTGAACATAAAGCTCCAGGGTTATGCAGGGCTCAATCATTATTCGAGGTCTTTTGCACAATTGTTTTCGGAAGTAAATTTGTACAAAAGCGTAAATGCCAGTTCATCCATTGTTATTGCCGAAAGAATGGGAGGAGCGGCCAGCATCGGGCATCCGGCCTTTTATCAGTCGGTATTCCTCGGCGGACAGGAAAACCTGCTGGGTTACCGGCAGTACCGTTTTGCCGGGCAGTATATGCTGTACAACAATCTCGAAGCCCGCATCAGGCTGGCCAATATAGCCAATTATATTGCGCCGGGCCAGTTGGGGCTGACCGGTTTTTTCGACATCGGCCGGGTTTGGGAAAAAGACGAGCATTCCGGCAAATGGCACAATGGCGCAGGAGGCGGTATTTATTTTGCACCTGCACAGATGGTCGTATTCCAACTGGTATTTGGGCATTCAACAGAAGGATGGTATCCGTATTTTACGATGGGATTCAGATTTTAAACCGGATTGGTTATGCATTCATTTATATTCAATCTCAGCGGCGAACAGTTGGGTTTCGATATCGAGATCAGGCCTTCATTCAGGCCCTTCATCGATTTCCTGAAAAAAGGGGCGCGCGACGAGCAGACCATGCGCCGCGAGTTCTTCCAGTTCGTGCTGGAAAAGTTCGAGAACAAACCCGAAAGCGATATTATCCAATTGGATGAAATCGGAAAATATGAGGAGAAGCTCGAACTGGTCTTTGCTTCGCTGCTGCCGCCAACTACCGATGAGAACCAGGTGCTCTGGGCCATGGGCACTCCGCTCTTCCCCAAGATATTTTATTGCACGAATGCCGTGTATAATATGCTGATGGAAAAGAAATCGAAGATGAAAAATTCGATGATCGAACAGAACCGCGAGGTGATCCATAAGCAGGCCCGCGGGCTGATCTATTCTTTCATCTTCGACCGGCTGTATAATTTCAAATCCATCCTGCGCAATGAACTGATCCGTTCCTACATCGATCCTGAAACAGGATTAACGAAAACGTTTAAAGTAAATATCGATACCCGTTTCATCGACGTTCAGGTAAAGGGCGATCTGCCTGACCTGAGCACCGATTATTTTCAGCCGCATTTCCAGGACGAAGCCGGACTGGATGCACTGGAAAAGATATTGCCGCTTTCCTCATTCGTGTTCGAGGGATTTTCCATCATCACATTGACCGACGTTACGGCATACTACGCCATCGAAAATATCCGCAACAGCCTGCTGAACAAAACAGGTAATGAGGAGCTTTCCTGGTACGACAATGTGATCCAGTCGCTCAAAACGCTGGCCGAGAACAGCGCCATCGAATTCGGACTGCTGCCCATGCTGAAGGTGAATGGCAAGCTGATATTCAATGATGAAACCTGCCTCAACAGCATTCTTGTCGGCAATGCAAGGGCTTTCGGCGTTGCCGAAACCACTTATCTTTCCATGGCCGAAAATTACCTGGCCAATCCCAGGCTTTATTTTTTCAAGACCATCACCAGGGAAGATGAGGAAAGGCAATTGTTCCTCAAGATACTCAAGCTGAACGGCATTCATTCATACGCCATGATGCCGGTA
>CAYYZJ010000058.1:0-12998 GCA_964475615.1 uncultured Flavitalea sp.
GATACCGGATAATCACGTTAGCCAGCTTCCATCGTATATAAGGATGCGATTTTAACACATCCACGTCAGCATTATTAATATCAATCTGCCTTATGGCGTCTTTTGTGATTTTCAGAAAAGGTTTTATTTTTTGATAAACAGAATCAGCCAGTCCATAGGTTTCAGCAATCTGATCAACCGAATAAAAGCCGCCGAGTTTTTCCCTGAAGTTTACGATGCGGCTGGCCAGCTTGCTGCCGATGCCGGGCAATGCAATAAAAGCGCTGGTATCGGCTGTATTGATGTCAATAATTTCGAAAATCTTTTTCCTGGGTATGAATGAATCGGTAAATATTTTTTGGTCATGATGGTCTTTAATGCGCACATAAGGCAACAGGCGGCGGTATTGATTTTCACTCATGCCATAGATATTTGCAAGGTCTTCTGCCTTTCTGAATCTGCCGCCTTTGGAGAGATAATGTTCAATAGTGCGAGCCATCTTTTCGCTTAACCCTAACCGTTTCCATTCTGCAGTAGTAGTGTTATTGGGATCGAAATAAAACAATACAGGCTTAGCTGAAACGATCGCCGGTTCTGCAGCCTCATGATCAGTTGAGGCAGGCGCCGTTTGTAACCGATCCCATTCCGATTTAAACCGCGCAAACTCCTTTGGATCCGTTTTACCGGTAGATGAAGGAAAAAGATGAGGAAGAATAAATACGATAATGATCAGAAAGATCAATATCAGTGCACCGGTTCTTTCTTTTTTGGTAAATGAAAAATATTCCTTCAGCTTTTCTGATAGCATAATGGTTTATATTTCCCCAAAATACTTATCCTTCAAGGGAAATAAAATACCATTTTGCGGGTATTGAAGCGGTGAACAGCCGGCAGAAACTCCTGTTTTCTATTCTCCCCTCTCCCTACCAGCCTATGGATAATACCGGTAATACCTTCTCGGAGCAGGCCTGTGGATGATCACGCGCTGAGGCCTCGGCAATACATGGCCGATGCCGATGATTATGCCGGCATTGAAACCGAACTGATAGATGTTGGAATAACCTCCATACGTATTGCCTGCGCCATTCCCGAACGTGCCGAAATAAAAGCTTCCATCCGATCCTTCAACCGGCGACAATAAACGCGCGCTCAATCGTATTCCAAAACGCGGACTTACATTGAAATTGGCGCCCATTTGAGCGCCCCAGGCAAAGCGGGTATTGCTGGTATAATCCTTGGGCTCGGGCGAGAAGACGGCAGCGCCCAGCATGGCGCCCACAAAGGGTCTTATGTTGGAACCGGGAATATAAAAATACTGAACAGGACCGGCCAGGATATAATTGATATGCGCTGTTCCCGATTCCAGCGGAGGCGTTTGATAGGAATCGCCGTAATTATGGATCGCATATTTGTCATCGAGCCGGTTATAGAGCAGCTCGATCCCGAAACGGCGGTTGATATTGAAAAGCACCGAGCCTCCATAATTGGCAGCGCCCTGAAGGCGGCCATAAGCATCGAAAAAATTGACATGATCGGGAAAAGTATATCCGCCCGAAGGAACGAACTCAACAACAGTTTGGGCAGATGCGGTCAGTTTAAGCACAGTCATCAACAGGGAAAAAAACAGTATTTTTTTCATAAAAAGTTTTTCTATTCTGATATCCTGAGACAGTATTAAAACGAAAAAGTTTAACACGGAGTTGTTGGCAAAAGCCCGTATAATGTTAACCGTTTGTGAAAATAGACGGCAGGTTAATCAAAATGCAATACCAGCCTATCATAAGCCAGTTGCATGCCCCGGGGCAGGAGGGCATTGACATCGGCATGTTTACCCAACTGGTGACTGATATGCGTGAAATAAGCGTGTGGGATTTGCAGTTCCTTTACCAGCTCAACGGCTTCCGGAAGGGAATAATGCGAGATATGTTTTTCATTGCGGAGCGCATTCAGCACGATGGTATCCGATCCTTTGATCTTTTCTTTTTCTGGAGCATCGATGCGGTTGGCATCGGTGATATACGTGAACTTACCGAAACGGAAACCAAGCACCGGCATCTTGAGATGCCAGACCAGTACCGGCGTAATAGGAATATCGCCTACCGTAAAAGGCTCCATGGCGATAGTGTTCAATTGTATTTCCGGAACGCCCGGATATTTGAAATCGGTAAAAGCATAAGGAAATTCCCGGATGATCACTTCCTGCGTCATTTCATTGGCAAAGACCGGCATGGGCTTGCCCGAAAAAAAGTTAAAGGCGCGTACATCATCCAGTCCCGCAATATGATCTTTATGCGGATGCGTGAACACGATGCCGTCGAGCCGCTTTACATTTTCCCGCAACATCTGGCTCCTGAAATCGGGCGTGGTATCAACTACCAGCGTAGTTGTAGGCGACTGAACCATGATGCTGGAGCGAAAGCGCTTATCCTTTTCATCCGTCGAAGTACAAACCTCGCAATTGCAGGCGATCATCGGCACGCCGCCGCTAGTGCCGGTTCCGAGAAAAGTTATTTTGAGTGGGGGATACATAATTAATGTGCGAATGGCTAATTTACAAATGTGCGAATGAAGGATCGTAAAAATTTTCGATTGCCGCTATTGCACAAGCATTCGCACATCAGCCATTCGCAAATTCGCACATTATTTCAGTGCTTCATATTTTGTCATCAGTTCTTCATACGTTTTTCTGGATTCCGGAGAAAGCAATTCGGGGGCTATGCTCAGTTGGGGAATGATATCGATAAGCGTATTGATCCTTCCCTCCATGGGAAGGAATTTATTCAGCACCACTACTTTTTTCTGCTCCAGTATGCAATACCCGCTTTGAAAGGTGCCGCGTTCATAGCGGACAATGTACTTTGCTTCATCGAGCAGCTTTTCTATTTTATCGAGTGTGGATTGAGTGTACTTCATGGTGAAAATTGTGAATCGTTAGTCGTGAATCGTGAGTATTCTAATGCAAATTTAATTCATTAAACGCGAGAATGAATATTCAATAAAATTACTTATCCCCAACTCATTTCACATTGAGCATGACAACTGACGATTCACGACTGACGATTCACGTCACGTGCTCGTCATCTTGATCACCGGAACGATCATCTCCTCCATGCTCACTCCCCCGTGCTGGAAGCTGTTGCGGTAGTAATTGGCGTAATAATTATAATTGTTGGGATAGCAGAGAAAACCGTCACCACGGGCAAATATAAACGAAGAATTCACGGTGGGCACCGGAAGACCGGCTTCTCTCGGGTCGCGGAAAGCCAACACATCCCTGGCCTCATAATTGAGGTTGCGGCCATGCTTATAGCGGAGATTGGTGGTAGTCTGCTTGTCGCCGATCACCTTGCATGGCGTTTTTACCCGCACGCTGCCATGATCGGTGGCCAGGATCAGGTTGATCTTTTTATCGGCGATCTTCTTCAATGCTTGATGCAATGGCGAATGCTCGAACCAGCTTGCCGTAATGCTGCGGTAGCTGATCTCATCGCTGGCCAGCTCTTTCAGCACTTCCATTTCGGTACGGGCATGGCTCAGCATGTCCACGAAATTATATACGATGATATTGATGTCGTTGTTCAGCAGGTTGTGGATATTGTTCACCAAATCCTGCCCGGCCTGGTGGTTCAGCACCTTGGTATAGGAAAAGCGGATCTGGTCTTTTTTCAATCGCTTCAACTGGGATCTTAGAAATTCTTCTTCGTGCAGGTTCTTGCCGCCTTCTTCATCATCGTTCTTCCATTGATCGTGAAATTGTTTTTCGATATCTACCGGCAACAATCCTGCAAAAAGCGCATTGCGGCTGTATTGTGTGGCAGTGGGCAGTATGCTGTAAAAAGTATCTTCCTCGAGTATGCGAAAACTTTCTGCAAAAATGGGCTGAATGGCTTTCCATTGGTCGAAGCGAAGGTTATCGATGAGGATAAAGAACAGCGGCACGCCTTTTTCGAGATGCGGCAATACCTTCATCTGGAAAACATTGCTCGACAATACCGGAGCATCCGCCGATTTCGGGTTCACCCATCGCGCATAATTTTTGGAAACGAATTTGAAGAACTCGTTATTGGCCTCCTGTTTCTGCGATTGCAATATTTCACGCATCTCCGGGCTGTCGCTTTTTTCCATCTCCAGCTCCCAGTACACGAGTTTCTTGTAAATATCCATCCACTCGTTATAATCGGGGTTATTGTTCAGCGCCATGAAGAGATCGCGGAACTGCTGCTGGTAGGCGGTGTTCGTTTTTTCGGCAACCAGCCGCTTGTTGTCGATGATCTTTTTCAGGCTCAATAAAACCTGGTTGGGATTTACCGGCTTGATGAGGTAATCGGTGATCTGGCTGCCGATGGCTTCATCCATGAGGTTCTCGGTTTCATTTTTGGTGATGAGCACCACGGGTATCTGCTGGTTGGTTTCCTTGATCTTGGCCAGGGTTTCCAGTCCCGTAATGCCCGGCATGGTTTCATCGAGCAGCACCACATCCACCGGATTATCTTTTACGAATTCGATGGCATCGAAACCATTGGTCATTGCATTGACTTCATATCCCTTGTTTTTAAGAAAAAGAATCTGCGACTGCAGGCTTTCCATTTCATCATCTACCCAGAGTATCTTTCCTAATGCCATATCACGGATTTAATGATTTATTGCGGATTCCACGATCCAAATTTAATTTATCAGCCTCGCATTTGTAGATTTGCAGGCTCTTTTGTGTTGTTTTAACAAATCTAAAACAGGATGGCCGCAGAATTCCGCAAGATCATCAACGATCCGGTATATGGTTTCATCAGCATCGATCATCCGCTGGTTGCGGAAGTGATCGCCCATGCTTATTACCAGCGCCTGCGGCGGATACAGCAGATGGCTTTTGCATTGCTGGTTTATCCGGGCGCCGTGCATACACGGCTGCATCATTCGCTGGGCGCCTATCACCTGATAGGCAACGCCCTTTCGGTGCTGAAAAGCAAAGGCCAGGAGATCACGGCAGAAGAAGAGCTGGCTGCAAGGATCGCCATCCTGCTTCATGATGTGGGGCACGGCCCTTTTTCGCATGCCCTGGAAAACGAGCTGATAGAAGGCTGCAGCCATGAAGATATTTCCCTGCTCATCATGAAGCGCCTGAATGAACAGTTCGGAGGACAATTGCAGACGGCCATCGATATTTTCAATGATGAATATCCAAAGCGTTTCCTGCATCAGCTTATTTCCGGCCAGCTCGATGTGGACAGGATGGATTACCTCACGCGCGACAGTTTTTTTACCGGTGTTTCCGAAGGCGTCATCGGCTATGACCGCATCATCAAAATGCTTACGGTATATAACGGTGAGCTGATGGTGGAAGAGAAAGCCATCTATTCCATTGAAAAATTCCTGGTATCGCGCCGCCTCATGTACTGGCAGGTATACCTGCATAAAACCGTGCTCAGCGCCGAAAAAACACTGGTCAAGATCATCAGGCGTGCAAAGGAGCTGATCGCCAAGGGAGCGGAGATCGATACGCCGTCGAAGCCGCTGGATTTTTTTCTCAGACAGCCCGGCAAAATCGATATTGAAACCCATCTTGCCGATTTCTGCCTGCTGGATGATTTCGATGTGATGAGCGCCATTAAAAGCTGGATCTTTCATCCCGATAAAATTCTCTCTTATCTGTGCCGTTCGCTCATCGATCGCCGGCTGCTGAAATCGAAGCTGCAGCATGAGCCTTTCGATGAAAATACGGTAAGCACCCTACGCAGCAAGGCCGCTGCCCAATTAGGCATTACCGAAGAAGAAGCCCGTTATTTCGTGTTCACCGGCGAAGCCGAAAACACCACTTACAACCCTTCCGACGAGCGCATTCACATTCTTTTCAAGAACGGGGCCGTTAAAGATATTTCAGAGGTGGACAATGCTCTAATTCAGCAATCTCTCTCAAGGCCCGTTAAAAAATTTTATATTTGCTATATTGAATTTAATAAATAGGTAAGATTTAATATCGGGTCCGAAGCAACGTCTACCACAAATATTAAATCTTAAATATTAAATCGTAAATATTACATTCCATGCAATTTTCAGCCGCGCAGATAGCACTCCTGATCAACGGTAAGGTAGAAGGCGATGCCAATGCCACCGTATCTTCTTTTGGAAAGATCGAAGAGGCTGTCGGCGGCCAGCTCGCTTTTCTGGCGAATCCGAAATACGAGGAATATCTTTATTCCACCGGCGCTTCAGTGATTATCATCAATGAATCGCAGGAGCTGAAACAACCGGTAAAAGCCACGCTGATCCGTGTTGCAGATGCCTATTCTGCATTTGCCGCTTTGCTCGCAAAATATCAGGAGATCATCTCCCAGCAAATGACCGGCATACAGGAGCCTTCCTATATTTCAAAGACGGCTAATCTGGGCGAAAAAATATTTATAGGCGCATTTGCCTATCTCGGCGAAAATGTGGTGATCGGAAATAATGTGAAGATCTTTCCGCAGGTATACCTTGGCAATAACGTAAGGATCGGCGACAATACCGTGCTGTATGCCGGTGTGAAAATTTATAACGATTGCATCGTTGGAAAAAATGTAACCATCCATGCCGGAACCGTTATCGGAAGCGATGGGTTCGGATTTGCACCGCAGTCCGACAACAGTTTCAAAAAAGTGCCGCAAATGGGTAATGTGCAGATCGAGGACAATGTGGAGATCGGCGCAAATACAACCATCGACAGGGCCACTATCGGTTCCACCATCATTAAATCGGGAGCAAAGCTCGATAACCTGATCCAGATCGCGCATAATGCAGAAGTGGGCAATAACACCGTGATCGCTGCGCAGGCCGGTGTAAGCGGCAGCACCAAGATCGGCAATAATGTAATGATCGGGGGACAGGCCGGCATCGTTGGCCACCTGCAGATAGCCGACGGAAGCAAGATCAATGCACAAAGCGGAGTAACCAAATCCATCAAGGTTCCCAATTCAGCAGTGACCGGAACACCTGCTTTTGATTATACCAGTTCCATGCGTAGCCAGGCGCTGGCCAAAAATCTTCCTGAAATGGAAAAAAGATTAAAAGAGTTGGAAAGCCTCGTAAAACAGTTGCTTGCAGAAAAAGTTTGATGCTTCAATGCTGATGTGTTAACAATCAAACAACCCGGAATTATTATCCATTTTCCGTAACTTCCCGCTAAACTTTTCCCTATGTCCGACCAATCCAAATTTCTCCAGGTTGTTAAAGATGGATATACTTTCAAAAGTGAATCGGTGAAGATCGGTATCGGCGTGCTCGATGGCAATCCGGTCAGCGGCGCCGACATCAACCTTCCACTCAAGACCATGAACCGTCACGGCCTGATTGCCGGGGCTACCGGTACCGGAAAGACCAAGACCCTTCAGCTCATCAGCGAGGCCCTGAGCGATGCCAGCGTTCCCGTGCTGCTGATGGACATCAAAGGCGACCTGAGCGGAATTGCCGCTGCAGGCACGGTTAATGACAAGATCACCGAACGATGCCAGAAGATCGGTATCCAGTATAAGCCCGCTGCCTATCCTGTTGAATTCCTCACGCTGAGCAATGAGAAAGGAGTGCGTTTAAGGGCCACCGTTAGTGAGTTCGGCCCCATCCTGCTTTCCAAGATACTGGAACTGAACGATACCCAGCAGGGACTGGTAGCCATGATATTCAAATACTGCGACGACAATAAGCTTCCCCTCCTCGACCTCAAGGATTTTACCAAGGTGCTGCAATACATCAGCAATGAAGGCAAGGCCGAGATAGAACAGGCTTACGGTAAAGTAGCCACTACTTCCACCGGAACCATTTTACGCAAAGTAGTGGAGCTGCAGCAGCAGGGCGCCGATGTATTTTTCGGTGAAAAAAGTTTCGAGGTCAATGACCTCATGCGCATCAGCGATGACGGCAGGGGCATGATCAGTGTATTGCGGGTAACCGACCTGCAGGACAGGCCCAAGCTTTTCTCCACATTCATGCTTCAGATGCTGGCCGAGCTTTATGCCAGTTGTCCCGAAGAAGGCGATCTCGACAAACCCAAGCTGGTGATGTTCATCGATGAAGCCCATCTTGTTTTTCAGGAAGCCAGCAGCGCTTTGCTGCAACAGATAGAAACCATCATCAAGCTCATCCGCTCAAAAGGGATCGGCGTATTTTTCTGCACGCAGAACCCGATGGATGTTCCTGCATCTATCCTGGCCCAGCTTGGGTTGAAAGTGCAGCATGCTTTGCGTGCTTTTACTGCAGCCGACCGCAAGTCCATCAAGCAAACGGCAGAGAACTATCCGGAGACCAGCTTTTATAAAACGGAAGACCTGATCACGCAGCTCGGCATCGGCGAAGCGCTGGTAACCATGCTCGATGAGAAAGGCGTTCCCACTCCGCTGGTGCATTGCATGATGAGCCCGCCGAGAAGCCGGATGGATATCCTTAGTCCGGCGGAAATAGATGCTGTTGTCGGCAAATCGAAACTCGTTGCCAAATACAATCAAACCATCGACAGCCAAAGCGCTTATGAGATCCTCACCGCCAAACTGCAGGAAGCAGCCGCCAATAATGGAGGACAGCAGCAAACCGGGGGCAAAGCTGCCAAGCCGGAGCCATCCACCTTTGAAAAGATCGTCAATAGCCAGGCAGCCCGCCAGGTAGAAAGAACGGCAGCCAGTGTTATTACCCGCAGCCTGCTTGGCGCATTGGGATTGGGAGGAAGAAGCAGCAGCAAGAAGAGCGGGTGGTTTTAGTTGGTTTTTTTGAAGCCTGGGTTTTATGAGACAGCCAAACTATATACTGACTGATGAACCTAAAAGATGAAAAGAAACTCGACAACCCGGTCTGGCATTCCCTGAACGAAATACATGAAAAGTTTTCACTCAATTATGGTTCTCTGAAATGTTACCACCCCGATTTTTGCCCTTTCGGCGGTTATGAAAACAGTGTTGCCATCTCCGGTCAGATCGATGAATATGCAGAGCTCATCCATGATTTCTTTATTGAGCGATACGATTATATAAAAAATTAGGCTTCAAGACCAGAAGAAGGATTAGTTTCTGGAACTTTGTAAAACCTTGAAAATGCTACAGCCCAATGAACTGAAATTAAATCTGCCGATGGAAGTGGGCGATGGAGAAACCTCTACAACAGGCAAGGTTTGGGAAATATTATCGGCCAGCTATAAGGGAGATGTGGAGAAGGTAAAAGCATTATCGGATGAATGCCCGGGACTGATCTATGCCCAATATAATTATGCTCCACCCATCCATTTTGCAGTTAGAGAAGGACATACAGATCTGGTAAAATATTTTATTATCCCGGGGAGCACATGATCCCGAATACCGGTTTTATCCTTTCCAGGAAAGTCTGCAGGCTGTTGCGCTCGACAGGGGATACACAGCAATAGCTGAACTGCTCAACGAATACACAGCCGATACAACGAAGCACAAATTCAGCGGCGATAACGGGAGGATATTTTACAACAGAACTCCGCTGCAGGAAGAATTTGAAAAAGCGGTGAATCAAAATGATCTGGACAGAACCGAACAGATATTAAAAGAACATCCTGAATTCGCCCTCGATCAAACCTATTTCTGGGGCGAAGGGATCCTCACGATGCCTGCCAAAAGAAACCATCGCGAGATGATCGAACTGCTGATGAGCTATGGCGCCACAGTTCCTGCTCTGCTGAAATGGACACAGTTCTATTATTTTGAACTATACGACGGTGCATCATTCATGATGGAGAAAGGAATGAACCCCAATACCATGAGCTGGCAGCATGTGACCATCCTGCACGATATGGCTCAAAAAGGGTTCATTGATAAAGCCGAATTGCTGATAAAGTATGGAGCAGACCTGAATCCGGTCGATGAAGCCTATCAATCCACTCCCCTTGGCCTTGCCGCAAGATGGGGACATGCTGAAATGGTCGAATACCTGATTTCACAGGGAGCGGATATAAATAAGGCCGGCGCTTCATGGGCAACACCGCTTGCATGGGCGCAGCAAAAAGGACATAGCCAGGTTGAAAAAATACTTAGCAATGCCGGCGCCGCATAAGATATCAATATGAAAGTCCTGGTCTTCGGCTCTTCCGGTTCGGGCAAAACATATATCCATTTGTGGATGCATCGCAAACACCGGAACAGATATTCGGGATCATCAGCGGGTAGATGTTCAGATGCTTCTCACTATGCCTTCTTTATCCACTGTGAGCTTGTTCTCTGCCTGGAGATAATTGATCACCCGCCAGAGTTTGTCCTTGCGGATCTCCCTGAAGACATTAGGCAACTCACTGCAATGCACAGACGAAGATTTTACGGCGTTCATCACCGTCTCCCTGATCCGGCCGAATTCTTCCCCGCCGATAAAAGCATCTTTCTTCCGCAGGCAATTATCGCAAACCCCGCAGGGCCTGGCTTCTTCATCTCCGAAATACCGGGCTATCGTTTCACTGCGGCAGTCTTCTTCCAAGTTAAGATAGTTCAGTAAAGCCTTGATTCGGTCTTCATACTGCTTTTTTCTTTTCTGATAAACGGCCTGATCAATACGGATATCCTCCGCTCTCAATCTCGGCTGTATGAAATATAGTTGCGGCTTATCTTTTTGCGGAATATATTCGATAATGCCATGGGCTTGCAAGACCCGGAGGTCGTTGATCAATGCGTCGGAAGGCTTATTCAATAACCGGGCTATTGTTCTTTCATGAATGGATACCGGCTGATCGAGGATGCCGGAATAGGTGCGGAGCAAGGTCTTTACAAGCAGGTCGAGTGCGGGATTGGCTTTTTCAAAATCCTCCAGTTGCTGCCGGCTGCAGGTAAAAAGCACTTTTGAAGGAATAAAGACCTGTTCATTAAAAGCCAGCAGGGATTCCTGTTCCATTGCTTTCAGCGTATATACGACCAGGTTAGTATCCAGCCTGAATTTTTTAATGAAATCGGAAATATCGAAATCGTAATAAACGTCCTCACCGCTTCCTGCAGGGACTTGCAGGTAATTCACCACCGACTGGTATACCATGCGGATATTGTCCGGTGAGGGAAAGCGTATCCCGGGCCATTTCAACAGCGCCTGGGGTTCGTTTTCCGAATACAGCAATACTGCATAGGATTTTTTTCCATCCCTGCCGGCGCGCCCGGCTTCCTGGTAATAGTTCTCCAGACAATCGGGAGCGCCGGCATGGATAACCACGCGCACATCGGGCTTGTCGATCCCCATCCCGAATGCATTCGTACACACGATAACACGAATCCCGTTCTTCAGCCATTCCTCCTGCCTGCTTATTCTTTCTTCATGCGGCAGTCCGGCATGATAAAAGCCGGCGCTGAACCCATGCATGTTCAATATATCGCTGATCTCTTTGGTATGTTTTCGTGTTCTGCAATAAATGATGGCACTGCCATCTACCTTACGCAGGATCTCTACGATCTTGTTGATCTGTGAATCGACCTTGAATACGCTGAACGACAAGTTTTCCCTTTCAAAAGATTGCCTGAAGACAGTATGCTGCCGGAACCTAAGCTTTTCACAAATATCTTTTTGCACTTCAGGAGTAGCCGATGCAGTAAGGGCCAGCACCGGCACATCCGGCAGCTCTTCACGAAGGGCTGCAATGCGCAGATAAGGCGGACGGAAATCATATCCCCATTGCGATATGCAATGCGCTTCATCCACGGCAATCAGATTGATATTTAGCGCAGGAAGATACTCCTTAAACAGGCGGGTTTCTAATCTTTCCGGCGATACATAAAGGAATTTGCAATTGCTTCCCGCTGCCAGTTCCAGCGCCTGAATCACCTCTCCCCTGCTCATACCCGAGTATACTGCAAATGCAGTAATGCTTTTCCGCCTGAGGCTTTCCACCTGGTCTTTCATCAATGCTATCAGCGGACTGATCACCAGGCACAATCCTTCTTTTGCCATTGCGGGAACCTGAAAGCAAACGGATTTGCCGGCGCCTGTAGGCAGCAGGGCCAGAACGTCTTTTTCTTCCAGTACGGCGTTGATAATCTCTTCCTGTAACGGGCGAAAAGACGGATAGCCCCAATATTGTTTAAGTATATCTTGAATAGTCAGTTTATCGGATATTTTTTCAAAGCTAAATACTATTTAGTTCAAAACTGCTGCTATGGATTTAGACAGGTATACCATTTTTTCATCCCAGGATGGAGAGGTTTATAAATTCATCAGTTATGGGAGAAAAGGAAGAATTATAAAAGTTATTCAATTCGTTCAGATAGAAAATACAAACATTTATAACCTTAGTTTAGGCGACCTAAATGAAGAAACCGGTAAAATTGACTATTTAAGCATTTCAGATAATGGCGATGGCAAAAAGGTATTAGCCACAGTTGCTTTTGCCGCATTATTATTCACCCAAATCAAACAAGGGATATATGTTTATGCTAGAGGAAATACTAAATCAAGAACTCGGTTGTACAGAATGGGTATATCTAATTACTATAATGAAATTGTAAAACATTTTGATATTTATGGATTGGTTAATGACATTATTAAACGATTTGAAATAGGGGTTGACTATGACGCTTTTTTGGTAAAAAGAAAATAAATATTTAACTTTAAAAATATGAGTAATAATCTTACACATAAAAAAGAATTGAAAAAAAGAAAATCAGTCATAATTGATAAAAATCTGGATCAATATACCGGCATTGACTTATTTCCTGAAAAAACGGCAAAAGCCGCAAAAGAAATCAGGCGGTTTAAAATTGTTGATCAACTAAAGAAGTTTGAGCTATAAATTATCGTTCCACCCTCTTCCCAAACAGCCTCAACGAATTCCCCACCAGCACTACATCGCTCACACCCATCGCCAATGCGGCAATGCCTGGAGAAAGCAATCCGAAAGCAGCAACCGGAATGGCGATCACATTATAAAAAAAGGCCCAGAACAGATTTTGTTTGATGGTGAGAAAAGTATGTTTGCCTAATCCGAGCGATAAGGGAAGATTTTTCAATCCCTGGTTCATCAATACCACGTCGGCTGTTTGCATGGCTATCTGCGAAGCATCGCTCATGGAAATGCC
>CAYYZJ010000059.1:0-4032 GCA_964475615.1 uncultured Flavitalea sp.
ATAAAAAAGCAGCCTATCTTTCCGGCGGCATGAACGATAAGGCTGTCGGTTACGGACTGGAAGATTACGGAAGCCTCATCAATATGCTCGATCATGGCTATCGCGGCGTAGCGCTGCCGGAATGCCTGTTCCATTACCGCATACGCCACGATTCGATGTACCGGGCGCTGACCCGGCATAAGCTGTTGTATTCCTATCAATATATTGCCGCCACATACCCCAGGCTTTATCATCAATATGCGCCCCAGTTGCTGGGCCTGCTCAATGCGAACGGCCCGTCATTTGCTTATGATAATCCGTCTTTCGGGATACGGGTGAAAAGTGAAAGCATCGCCCCCGGAAACATGATGAACGGGGTCAAAAAATTTGTTAAAAGAAATCCGGCCCTGAAAAAAATGCTCTTGCTGGCCAAAGGGTTTCTGAAAGTATAACGACATGATTATGACAAAAAGCCTGCTGGTTGACTGGTTTCGCCAGTCCAATAAGCTGGAGCGCTTATGGCTGCTGGCGAAGATCGAATTCAAGCTGCGCTATTATGAAAACAAGCTGGGCTTGTTCTGGGCTTTGCTTAAACCCATACTGGATATCTGCATTTATTATATCGCTTTCAAGGTTATTTTAAAACAGAACATTCCGGCCTTTGCTTCCTATCTTTTTATTGGCCTGATCATCTGGAATTTTTTTGTTGAATCAACCACCGGAACCATCCAGATACTGAATGTAAAAAAATACCTCTATGAATACAGCAATATGAACAAGCTGGAGATATACGTGTCTACGCTGATGAGCAATTCCATCGGATTTTTTTTCAATTTCATCATGTTCATAATATTCTATAACCTGATCGAACCGCAATCCATAGGTATGTCCATACAGAATCTCTGGATCATTCCGCTTTTCATCAACCTGTTCATCCTGGCGCTGGCTTTTTCATTGCTGCTTTCCACCATTTATATCATTGCGAAGGACATCAACCAGATCTGGCAGGTATTTACTTCTTTTTTGTTTTTTCTTTCTCCGATAATTTATAAGCTCTCAACATTCAAAGACACCTTGCCTTTCTTCGATTATTTCAATCCTATTGCGGGCATCATCATCAATGCCCGGCGGATCATGATGGAAGGCATTCCGCCCGATTTCCGGTTATTCGGGTTCGATATATTGTACGCGTGTATCTTTCTGTCGTTCGGATTGATGTTGTTAAACAAACTGGGGTCGCGGGCAGCGGAAAAACTATGACGATGACAAACGGAATAGCCATACAGGCAAAGCATATCAGCAAGGTCTTTAAAATATCGGAAGACAGCCACAATACGGTCAAGCACCGGTTGTTCAACCTGTTCAATCCGCCGCGGACAAAAAGAGTGGAGGCTGTGAAGACAATGGACTTTGAAGTGCGGGAAGGCGAATGCATCGGGCTGATCGGCCGCAACGGCAGCGGCAAATCCACGCTGGTGCGGCTGCTGGCAGGCGTGTATCCTGTAGATACGGGCACCATCACCATTCATGGCAATACGCTGCTCATGAACCTGGGTGTAGGCATGAGCCACCAGCTTACGGCAAGAGAGAATATCTATGTGTCGGGATCCATACTGGGACTGAAGATTAAACAGATCGACAGTATTTTCGATAAGATCGTCGACTTTGCCGAGATCAGGGAGTTTGTGGATACCAAGATCAAATATTTTTCATCGGGCATGGCTGCGCGCCTCGGTTTTTCCATTGCGGTGAATGCCGGCGCCGATATTATGCTGCTCGATGAAATTTTTTCAGTGGGCGATGTCAAGTTCCAGGAAAAAGCAGTGAAAGTATTCGAGTCGAGCTGGATAGAAGGCAAGACCGTAGTGCTCATCAGCCATTCGATGGATGTGGTCAGGAAATACTGTACGCGAACGGCTTTCATGAAACAGGGGGAGCTGGTTTATTTCGGCGACACGGAAAAAGCGGTTGAATTGTATATGCAGGATAATTTGTAGTCTCCGGTTTTCAGTTTCCGGTTTTTGGTCTGTTTGAAATTTCATCATGCGTTTTGAGCGTCTGAACCGGACACTGAAAACGGTAAACTACAAACTGCAAACGGAATGAAAAAGCCCAGCAATATACAGCCGATGCTTCTGTCCATATAGGTTTCCGTAATCAGCGACAGGAAAAAGGAAACCACGATCAGCGCCCCTATGATATCCCGCGCTTTGATGGCCGAGCGGAGAGGCAGGAAAAAAAATGCGGTGAGAAATATAATCAGTCCCGGTATCCCGAAACCGGCGAGCACATCGAGATAATTATTGTGCATGTTCTTGTTGGTCCTGATCGCAAAATCAAAATGTTTTTCCTGATACATCTCCCTTAGCTTTTCTTTTTTATCTCCCAGTGGTACGCCCCAGAGCAGGTGACGGCCTGCCAGTTCCCATCCGCATTTCCAGATGGCCAGCCTGATATTGACCCCGTTCCATTGCTGCCGGGTAAGCTGCATGTTGTAATGGCTTTCGACGGCATTGCTGCTGAACTGGTAATTGGTGTACTGCAGCTCCTTGAAGCGGTTCAGCGTTTTGGGAAACAGTTGAAGCAGCAGCATGCATACGAGCACGATGCCTGCTGCCAGCGCTCCGGCAAGCCAGGCTTTTTTTCGGAAAGTAAAATAATACAGCGCAAAAAAAATGGCCAGGGAATACAGGAAGGCGATCTGCATCCTGCTGGCCAGCAGGAAATGAACGATCAGCAGGAAGCCGATGTTTGCGAATATCCATGGCCGGTAGGATGGGGGAAGATCACCGTTTTTGAGCAGGTACAATTCAAAAAGAACCGCCAGTGTGTTCATGAGCGCGAAATAGTCGGACTGCTTGCCGATGGCATAGCTCAGGCTGTCGTTGTACAGGAAACCGGTATCATGATGCGTAACGGACATGGCACATGCAGTGATCAGGCAAACCAGGGCAGCCAGGGTGCTGATGATTGAATACACCAATAAAATGCGGTTGCGCAATGCCTCGCGGATATGTATTGATCCGAATGCCAGCGGGAACATCAATAAAGGAATGCGCATGCCCAGGTACGAAATCCCTTCCTGCCGGTTCTGCGATATCAAAGCGCTTACGACGTGCATGAGATAGAACAGTATCATCAACAATATAGCAGGTCTTTGCTTCAGCAGGCTGAACTTTTCTTCCAACGCATTATAGAAAAAAGCGGATATGAAAATGGCGCCGATAAAGCAATTGTTGACAACAGGCCAGGAGGGCAGGTAAAAGCTGAGAAAGAATCCGGCAATCAGGGCATAAAGCCATTTTTCTTTTCGGGCAAAGTCCTGTGCCGGATCGAGTAATAATAAGTATCTCATTACAGATGGCTGCATGGACAAAAATACAGCCAGATTTCAGGCGTCGGGAAATGATGGTATGAACGGGAAATTAAGATGTATTAGGATAATTTATATTTTAATGCATATAAAGAAAAAATAAAAATAATGTCGAGTTTGACGGATAAATTAATATTATCAAAAAATTAAATTAATTGAAAATAAGGCAGAATATTAAACATTAAAAATAAATAAATATATCAATTTTAGTATATTTTTATAACATTTTAATAATTTGCTATCTGATTTATTGATTTTTTAATCTGATTAGTTCAAAAAAAGGCAAAGATTATGCAAAAACTCACCATTAAATCCGCTGCGCCATTTTTGGCCCTGGCAATTATTGCCATTGTTTCTGTTTTCGTTCCTACCTTACCTAATTTCGATGATGGCAAATACAACCTTGCTGATGTTGCCTGGATTCTTGTGGCTACGGCCCTGGTATTCTTAATGACGCCCGGCCTGGCCTTTTTCTATGGCGGCATGGTGAACCGCAAGAACGTGCTTTCCACTATGATGAAAAGCGTGGTAGCTGCCGGCGTGGTAGGTGTTTTATGGATCGTGGTAGGATACAGCCTTTGTTTTGGTGCTTCGGTTAAAGGGGTTATCGGCAATCCGCTGACCCATCTGTTTTATAAAGATGTTGCTTCAGGCACTCCCTGGGTGGCTGCTCCCACCAT
>CAYYZJ010000060.1:0-5798 GCA_964475615.1 uncultured Flavitalea sp.
CGAAGACGCCCGGGACGGCGCCATTCAGATCGGACAAAAGCTGGCCGCCAAATCCGTGGAAGCAGGCAAATACGACCTCGTGCTCGATCCTTCCAATCTCTGGCTCACCATTCATGAATCCTGCGGCCATCCTACCGAGCTCGACCGTGTGCTGGGCTATGAGGCCAACTATGCAGGCACCAGCTTTCTTACCCTCGATAAATGGGAATCGAAAAAATTCAATTACGGAAGCAGTCTCGTGAATATGGTTGCCGACAAAATACAGCCCGGCTCATTGGGCGCAGTAGGCTATGACGACGAAGGCGTGGCCACCGGCAAATGGGATCTGATCAAGGACGGTATTCTGGTGAACTACCAGGTCATCCGCGACCAGGCGCATATTCTCGGACTGAAAGCTTCGCAAGGCTGCTGCTATGCCGATAGCTGGAGCGATGTGCAGTTCCAGCGCATGCCCAATGTTTCGCTGCAGCCAGGCAAAAAACCGCTGAGCCCTGCTGATATCATCAGGAATGTGGAGAAAGGCATCTATATCATCGGCGACGGTTCATTTTCGATTGACCAGCAACGTTATAATTTCCAGTTCGGCGGACAGTTGTTCTATGAGATCAGCAACGGAAAGATAACAGGCATGCTCAAGGATGTGGCCTACCAGTCGAACACCCAGGAATTCTGGAATTCCTGCGTGGCCATTGCCGATGAAAAAGATTATCGCCTCGGCGGTTCTTTCTTCGATGGCAAAGGTCAGCCGGGGCAGATCAGTTCCGTATCGCATGGCGCATCCACTGCCCGCTTCAATGGAGTAAACGTAATTAATACTGCAAGAAAAATTTAAAATATGCCCTTATTAACGAGAGACGAGGCGCAGGCACTGCTGAAAAAAGTGCTGGCCTATTCCAAAGCCGATGAATGCGAAGTGAATATCAGCGGCTCCGAAGGCGGCAATATCCGCTATGCGCGCAATGCCGTTTCCACCAGCGGCGGCGTTAGCCAGAGTACGCTTATAGTGGCTTCCGCTTACGGCCAAAAGCTCGGCACGGCAACCATCAATGAGTTCGACGATGCTTCGCTGGAAAAAGTAGTGAGGCGATCTGAAGAGCTGGCGCGGCTGGCTCCGGAAAATCCCGAGTTCGTTCCTTTCCTGGGCCCGCAGCAATATGCCCCTGATTCCAAAACTTTCGAGCCCCGCACAGCAGCCATAGATCCCAAGTTCAGAACAGACGCCGTGTCGCAGAGCCTGCAGATCTCGAAAGACAATGATCTCACCGCAGCAGGCTTCCTGGAAAATTCAGCCGGCTTTGCAGCCATGATGAATTCAAAGGGATTGTTTGCATACAATACTTCCACCAATGTCAATTTCAATGTAACGCTGCGCACCAAGGACGGCAAGGGTTCGGGCTATGCTTCCAAAGGATATACCGATGTGAGCAGGCTCGATGTGGCTGCGGCTACCAGGGCTGCTGCGCAAAAAGCAAGCGGATCGTCAGGAGCCAAAGCATTGGAGCCTGGAAAATATACGGTGATACTTGAACCTACAGCAGCTATTGTGCTGCTTGAAAATATCCTGTTCTCCATGGATGCCCGTTCTGCCGATGAAGGCCGCAGCTTTTTAAGCAAGGGAGATGGCAAGACCAAGCTCGGTGAAAAGCTCGTTGATGAACGCGTTACCATCTATTCCGATCCGCAGAATCCCGAACTGCCTACCAGCACCTGGAACGGCGACGGAAGACCGCAGGAAAAAATAGTATGGATCGATAAAGGGGTGATGAAGAATATATATTATTCGAGATACTGGGCGCAGAAAAAAAACGTAAAGGCCATTCCCGGCCCCGATGCATTCATCATGGAAGGCGGCAATGCTTCGCTCGAAGACCTGATCAAGGGAACAGAAAAAGGGATCCTCGTAACCCGCCTCTGGTATATCCGCCCGGTGGATCCTCAAACCTTATTGTACACCGGCCTTACCCGCGACGGTACTTTCTATATCGAGAACGGGCAGATCAAATTCCCCATCAAAAATTTCCGGTTTAATGAAAGTCCCATCATCATGCTCAATAACCTGGATGCCTTGGGAAAACCGGAGCGCACGGTAAGCGGCGAATCGGGCGTGCATGCGCTGATACCGCCGATGCGGATCAGGGATTTTACGTTCTCATCCCTTTCGGATGCGATCTAAAAAAACCATCCCAGTAACAGGCATGTACAAACGATAACCGGCGACGGCAGCCTGGAATACCGGAGCAGCAGCCAGGTTCCGGCAATAACAGCAATATCCAGTGCAATGAATTTCGGGCTTCCGATGGGAATATCCTGAAGCATGTAGAGGGTAGCAGCAAGCATGATGCCCACCACAACGGCATTGATGCCTTCCAGTGCGCGATACAGCGCTGCATATTTTTTCATGTTATGCCAGATGGGAAAAAAGAAAAGCACCAGCAGGGCGCTTGGTAAAAAAATGGCAACGGATCCGATGATGCATCCCAGCACCTGCATGGAGCCGCCCATATCCTTCATAGCCGTGCCGCCGATAAAAGAGGCAACAGAAAAAACAGGGCCCGGTATGGCGCGCACAATCCCTGCTCCGGTATAAAAATCTTCCTTGCTCACTTTCACCACATGCGGGTTGCGCCTGATGAGCCGCTGCGATTCGGGACGTGCCACGAACTGTTCGTACATCATCGGAATAAGCACCTGCCCGCCGCCGAATACCAGGCTTCCCTGGCGGTACATATTTTCAAAAAGATTGAGCGGCCTGCGGTTGGGCCAGTTATTTTTCCTGGCCAGCTCGCTCAGCAATCCGGCGAGTAAAAAAATGATGGCGAAGAGCCAGATATTGGCCCACTTGATTTTTTTATGCGGGATCTCCGTTTGCGGAATGCGCTTGCTGCTGAGGTTGGTCACCAGGCCTCCCAGCACGATCAGGATCGGAAATATCCAGGGCGTTTTGAACAGGAGGAAAGTGGCCAGCGCACTCACGAGCATGATCACATGCGTAATGGTATTGTGAACCGAAAACCGGAATGCCTTTACAACAGCATAGGCCAGAAAGCCTACCGTCATGGGTTGAACGAATTTGAACACATCGGTCTTCAGCGTGCGCTGATTGATGTATTCGAGGAAAAAAGAAAATAAGCCCATTAAAAAGCAGGCAGGAAACAACCAGATCAGCAGCGTAAGCACGGCCAGCGGCACGCCGCCGCGCTTGTATCCGATCAGCGTGAGCGTTTGCGTGGAAGAAGCGCCGGGCAGCAACTGGCAAAAAGCATTGTACTCCATCAGCTCTTCTTCAGTTACATCCCTTCGTTGCTGCACAAATGTTTTCATCATCATGCCCAAATGCCCCTGCGGGCCGCCGAAAGCGGAAATGCTGTGCAGGAATACAGCTTTCAGAAAACGGGTATGACGAAGCAATACCATGAGTGGTTTTCAGCGACAATGAGGAATGCAGTTAAAAAAACTACAATTTATCGATTGTTGGAAATATGGGCAAAATCAATTGGCGAAGATCATCATTTCACCGGTGATTTCAGTATCGTGTCAAGCTCAGTCCTTTACTTTCTCAAACTCATAAGGATTGAACTCGATGAAGTCCGCCACTTTAATGGTAACCGATTTTACTTTTCCATCCTCAACCGTAAATGGAAAAACAGCTTTGCTGAATTCGGGATCGCTGAAGATGGCATAAAAGCGGTTGCCTCCCAGCGATTCCAGTTTCGCATATATATCGGGGTGATGCTCGAACCGCATGCGCAGCTCGCCGTTTTCCAGCGCCACGCGCATATTGCCGTACACATCGTTGAAATAATTGCCGGTATAGGCCTGAAGCGGGAGGCTGGTTGACAAATGAAGGGTTGCGGAATCTTTCAGTTGCTTATCCCTTTTCTGTTGTCCATTCATCCACTTATTCCATCCGTCGAGATATACTTTATTGTAATTGCGGTAAGGCAGCATGAGATAAGCGTCCATGATCTCCCATTTCAGGGCTTCATAGAGATCGTTCTGATCGGTATTGGTGAATATGATGATGCCGAGCTTTTCTTCCGGAATCATGGTCACGCTGCTCACGAATCCGTTCACGCCACCGGTATGCGAAACGATCTCGCGGCCGGCATATTCCTGCAGCTCGAATCCCAGTCCGTACAATGAAAAATGCCCGGTGTTGAATAGCGGCTTCTCCTGATAGTTAATGGTATGCGGCTTCCGGATCTCTTCGATCGCTGCTGCCGGAATGATCTGCTTTCCATTGTATTTTCCATGATCCAGTTGCAGCATCACCCATTTGCTGAAATCATTCACCGAAGAGCTGATGCTGCCTGCAGGGGCCAGGTTATCGATGAGGCAGTAAGGGATCTTTACCAGCTTTCCCTCATCCATAGTATATGGTGAGGCTTTATTGCCGGCAGCGGGGATGTCCTTGCTGAGGGCCAGCGTGCTGGTCATGCCCAGCGGCAGGAATATTTTTTCGCGAACAAAATCTTCCCACTGCATGCCTGTTGCTTTGGGAATAATTTCACCTGCAGTAAGGAAAGCTGCATTCGTATAACCATACCTGGTACGAAAGGGATAGACCGCTTTGATATGGCTCATCTTTTCGATCACTTCGCTGCGGGTGAGGTTGCTCGTCCAGTAAGTAAAATCTCCCTGAAAGGTCTGGAAGCCGATGCGGTGGCAGAGCAGGTCGCGGATGATGGCCTGCTCTCCGGCGGCTTTATTGTCGAGCCTGAACCCGGGTATCCATTTGGTTACCGGGTCATCGAGCGATAATTTTTTTTCTTCGGCAAGCATGGCCAGGGATGTTGCCGTAAAGGCCTTGGTATTGGAGCCGATCATGAACAGCGTGTTCTCATCTACCTTATCGTTCGTTCCGAGCTCTTTTACACCATATCCCTTCATCAATACAATTTTTCCGTCTTTGATGATGCATAAAGCCAGTCCCGGGATCTTCCAGTCTTTCATTGCCTGTGCGATATAATTATCGAGACTGTCCCTGATAAAGGAAGACCGGGAATTTTGTGCATGCATGCTGAATGTGCACAGCAACAAAACTGCGAATAGCCGGAATGAGCGATTCATGGCTGATTGGATTGAATGTATGCCGATTTTTTTTTAGATCTTTTTTTAAACAGATACAGAACCAGGGGGATCAGGGCCGGCATCCAGACCGCCAGTTTGGGATGGAATACATAAACGATCAGCATGCTGATATAAATGATCGGCGATGCTACTGCCCTGAAAGAAAAATACCTGACCAGATCCGGGTCAAGTCCCTCGCTCAGTTTATGTTTCGGATTGCTGATATGCCTCCAGAGCAGCAGGGTCATTATGCCGAGCAGACAGATATTGGATATATATAATACCACCGGCGTCTTCAGCAGCTTAAAAATATAAACGCTGTAAAATCCGGTGCTGAAAGGCATCAATACCACGGCAAGCAGGAAGGCCAGGTTCAGGCGCAATAATTTCTGATCGTAATTGACAACATATCCGAACATGCGGTGATGGATCCGCCAATATAATCCGATGATGAAAAAGCTCAGGAGAAAACCGATGAATTTAGGCAGGAGCTCGTCGAGGCTTTGAAGCAGCAGGCGTTCCGTAACCAGCTCCCTCGGTATTTCCGGTATCTTCAGTTCGATGACCAGCAAGGTGATGGCAATGGCAAAAACGGCATCCGTAAACAGGATCATCCGTTCAAGCTGAAATTCTTTTTTTAGTTCATTATGAAAGTGATCCATAAATAATTATTCACTGAGCGCCTGATAAACCAATACCTTGAATTTCTGCCCGAGCTCTCCATGGCT
>CAYYZJ010000061.1:0-16326 GCA_964475615.1 uncultured Flavitalea sp.
ATTCGATGCAGTGGAGATCGTATACAGCGAATTCAGGAACGCAGCCACCCAGCGTTTCGTCGTAGAAAAATTCCTGCCCATCCCTAAAAAGGAAACCCTTCCCGGCGGAAAGAAAAGCGATTTTATTTTTGAGCCCAACCGCGAGGAACTGATCGCCGAGCTCATGCCCAAGATCCTGAACACGCAATTGTTCAAGGCCGTGCTCGATGCCAATGCCTCCGAGCATGGTGCAAGAATGACGGCTATGGACAAGGCCACGGAAAATGCGAATGAGATATTGCGCACGCTTCGCATTTCATACAACCGCGCCCGACAGGCCGCCATCACTACCGAGCTCACTGAAATCGTCAGCGGAGCAGCAGCATTGCAGGGATAAACCGCAAACCAGAAACATGGAAATCGGGAACATCATTCCACATATCGAAGCGCTGATCTTTGCCAGCGACAAGCCGCTAACGGCCATGGAGATCACCGAGCTGCTGAACCAGGCATTCGGTTTCATGGAAGAAAAGCTGACGCTGGAACAGGTGCAGACAGCCATAGACGGCATCGTTGAAAAATACAGGTCCGAATTCTATCCTTTTGAAATAAGAGAAAGCGGAGGCGGACTACAGTTCCTTACCAAAAAAGAATACCATGCTACCGTTGCACAGCTCAATGGAGAGAAATTCCTCAAACGCCTTTCCACTGCTGCACTGGAAACACTGGCCATCATTGCCTACAAACAACCCATCACCAAGGGAGAGATCGAAGCCATACGCGGCGTCAGCAGCGATTATTCCATTCAGAAATTGCTGGAGAAAGAATTGATCGTGATCATGGGCCGTAATGAAGAAATGCCCGGCAAGCCGCTCATCTATGCCACTTCAAAATCATTCATGGATTATTTCGGCCTCAATTCAGCCGAAGACCTGCCCAAACTAAAGGAAGTGTTCACTGAAAATGTAGAGCCCACTGCTATCCATCCATCGCCCGGCCATGAAGTATCCGATCCTTCATTTACCGTAAGCGAACAGGGCGAGCTCATAGAGAAAGATAAAGATTCTGCCGGGGAAAAAGCGCCCGATTAGTATATTCGCATTTATGTCAGCATCACTCCCGAACGATTACCTGATCGAATTGGCAAACAGGTTTGGAACTCCCTTGTATGTGTACCATGCGGAAAAGATCAGGGAACAATATGCCAAGCTCACTTCGGCATTCGGCAACAGCAATACGGTTTTCTTTTATGCCTGCAAGGCGCTCACCAATATCAATATCTTAAAGTATATCAAGTCGCTTGGAGCCAATGTGGATTGCAGCTCCATCAATGAAGTGAAGCTGGCCCTGCATGCGGGGTTTCCTTCGCAGCGCATTTTGTATACGTCCAACGGCATTGCCTTCGATGAGATCGAAGAGGCGAAGAACCTCGGTGTGATCATCAATATCGACAGCCTTTCCAATCTCGACAAGTTCGGCAAAAAATTCGGTCATACATATCCGGTAGGTATCCGCCTGCGGCCCAATATCATGGCCGGCGGCCATATCAAGATATCCACCGGCCATGAAAAAAGCAAGTTCGGCATTCCGGTCGATCAGATTAAGCTGATCCTCGATGTGGTAAAGCGGCACAATATATCCATCAGCGACCTGCATATCCATACCGGCAGCGAGATCGGCGATGTGGATGTTTTTGTGAAAGGGATCGAAGTGCTGTTCGATATCGTTCCTTATTTTCATGAGCTCCGGTTCATCGACCTTGGCGGCGGTTTTAAAGTATCATATAAAGAGGGAGATGCCGAAACGGATATCCAGTTGCTGGCGCAGAAAGTATCGCAGGCTTTTTCCGCTCATCCCAATCCGGGCGGCAGGCCCTTGCAGGTCTGGTTCGAGCCCGGAAAATTCCTCGTCAGCGAATGCGGTTATTTCATTACTAAAGTGAATGTGATGAAGGAAACTGCTTCAGCCGATTTCGTGAGCGTGGACAGCGGCTTCAATCACCTGATCCGTCCCATGTTCTATGATGCCTATCATCGCATCGAGAATATCAGCAATCCCGGCGGCGTCAAAAAAAATTATTCGGTGGTCGGCAATATCTGCGAAACAGACACTTTTGCCTGGGATCGCCAGATCAGCGAAGTGCGCGAAGGCGATTATCTCGTATTTTATAATGCCGGCGCCTATGGCTTTGAGATGTCGTCCAATTTCAATTCCCGTTTCAAGCCTGCCGAAGTGCTGGTAAAAGACGGCGAAGCCCATCTGGTCAGGAAGAGAGATGTTTTTGAAGATCTGCTGAGAAATCAGGTGGAAGTGTTGTAGGGATGCGGGATGCGAGATGCGGGATGCGAGGTACGGGATGCGGGATGCGAGTAAATACAATATCCTATATCTCACATCCCGTATCTCGCATCCTGTATCCCGTATCCCGTATCCCGCATCTCGTATCCCGCATCCCGCATCCCATCTCGCATTTTCTTCCTATTTTTAATCAACCCTAAAACTTATCTTATGCCTATACGAATGGTCGATGATCCGCAGGATCAGCAGGATGATAATAATTATGATAGCGGTAGCGGCGGCGGTGGATTCGGAGGAGGAGGCGGTGGCGGCGGCTTGTTTGGATTGCTTCCCTTATTGTTCAGCCTGGCCCGCGGGCCTAAAGGTTGCCTCTGGCTCGTGATCATTGCCATAGCCGCCTATTTTTTCCTGGGCCGCCCCGGATGCAATAATACCGTCGTTCAAAATGTGGCTCAGTTGGCAACAGGCGGAATACTGGATCCGCGGCAGTTTCAGAAAGCGAATATCTATGAGCCGCTGGCCGACGACGATTTAAAAAATCCATTGCCCGAATCGGCCAATCTCCAAAAATTTGCGCCGTCAGTAGGCGACCAGGGACACCAGGGCAGTTGCGTTGCCTGGAGCAGCGCTTATGGCGCCAGAACCATTCTCGAAGCAGCACGCACCGGGCAGGATCCCAATAGCCTGCGGTTCAGCCCCTCGTTCTTATATAACCAGATCGGCCTCGACGGATGCGAGGGCTCCTATATCATCCGCGCTATGGACTTCATGACCAAACGCGGATCGGTTCCTTATGAAAAATTTCCCTATACCGAATCCGACTGCAGCCGCCAGCCCGACCAGCAGTTGATGAGCGAAGCCATGCAGTTCCGCATGCGCGGGGCCAACCGCCTCACGGTCGGCGACCGTACCGATGCCATCGACCTTCGCGCCATCAAAGAAAATCTTGCGCAGGGCGCGCCGGTAGTGATCGGCATGATGGTGGGCGGAAGCTATATGCAACCCATGATGGGGCAGGATGTCTGGAACCCTACCCAGGAAGACCGCAGCATGATGGGTTTCGGCGGCCATGCCCAATGCGTGGTAGGTTATGACGATGCCAAATACGGCGGCGCTTTTCTTATTATGAACAGTTGGGGCCCTCAATGGGGCAATAACGGATTTGCGTGGGTGCGTTACCGTGATTTCAAGTATTTTGTTCGCGAAGCTTATGGCCTCGAACCCATGCAGCGGGTAGGCGCTGCAGCCAATAAGCCTTTTGAATGCGAGATCGGGCTGGTGCAGGTAAGCTATGACGGAAAGAAAACAGTGGCCGGCGATTATATCCCGCTTAAAACAGCAGGCAATAATGTTTTTGAAACAGTTTCTCCCGTAAAACCCGGCACCAAATTCAAAATGGAAGTGAAGAACTCTGCCGAATGCTATGTATATGTTTTCGGTAAAGAAACTGACGGCACCAGCTATACGCTGTTTCCCTATCCCAGAAATGATGATCCTACCAAAACGAGATATTCTCCTTTTTGTGGCATTGCCGGCTACCGGCTGTTCCCGCGCGACAAGAGCATGACGCCCGACAGCCTGGGTAAGAAGGATTATATGGCCGTGCTCGTCAGCAAGGATACGCTGGACTGGTATAATCTCAACAGGCAGATCAGCCAGAACCCTTCGCAGGACTATGCATCCAGGCTGAATTCCATACTATCGGGCAGGCTCATCCGCAATGTGCGGTTCCAGAGTTCGGCAAAAGGAAATATGCAGGTCAGCGTAAATGGGGATAATAATGGTGTGGTGGCCTGTATCGTAGAGATCGATAAATAGAATATCTTGCTCTTCTAAATCATCTGCATGAAAATTGCTTTTCACGGCGCAGCGCGCACCGTTACCGGATCAAAACATCTGCTTACGTTGAAGAATGGCCGCACATACCTGCTCGACTGCGGCATGTTCCAGGGATTAGGATCTGATACGGATGTATTCAACCGGCAATGGGGCTTTGCTCCGGCAGCTATTGATTACCTTATTCTCTCCCACGCGCATATCGATCACAGTGGGTTGATCCCGAAACTGGTGAAAGATGGGTTCAGGGGAAAGATATTCTGCACTCCGGCTACCAAAGAACTTTCAGCCATCCTGCTGGAAGATTCTGCAGGCATTCAGCAGGAAGACATCAAATATGCCAATAAGCGGCGAATAGCGGAAGGCCAGTCCTATCTGCAGCCGCTCTATAATGAAGAGGATGCGCGCGACGCCATGGACTATTTTCAGACCGTGGAATACGGCGACTGGTTCAGTATCGATGAAAACGTGCAGTTCATGTTTGCCGATGCAGGACATATTATCGGCAGCGCCACGGTGCATTTGATCATTAAGGAAGACGGGAAAGAAACACGCCTCAGCTTCAGCGGCGATGTAGGGCGCTATCGCGATGTCATTCTCAAATCGCCGGAAAATTTTCCGCAGGCCGATTATATCATTCTTGAATCCACTTACGGCAACAGCCTGCACGATCCCGAAGTAACCACTCCTGATCTGTTATTGAAATGGATAGAAAGAACCTGCATCGAAAAAAAAGGAAAGCTGATCATACCTGCATTCAGCGTGGGCCGCACGCAGGAGCTGCTGTTTGCCCTGAACCAGCTTGAGCTGGAAAACCAGCTTCCCGACCTGGATTATTTTGTGGACAGTCCGCTGAGCATAGCCATCACCGAAACGGTAAAAAAATACCGTAATCTCTTCAACAGCCGGATTCAAAAGATATTGCAGTCGGACAATGATCCGTTTGCATTCAAGGGACTTAAATACGTTAAATCGGTAGATGAATCCAAATCGCTCAATTACCGCAATGGTCCTTTTGTGATCATCTCCGCCAGCGGCATGGCAGAAGCCGGCCGGGTAAAGCATCATATCAGCAACAATATCGAAAACTCACGCAATACCGTTTTGCTGGTGGGCTATTGCGAGCCGCATTCGCTGGGCGGAAAGCTGATGGCAGGCGCCAAAGAAGTGAATATATTCGGGATCCTCCATGAAGTGCATGCCGAGGTAGGAAGCATTCGCAGCATGAGCGCGCATGGCGATTATGAAGACCTCAGCCAGTTCCTCGCCTGCCAGGATCCTGCCAAAGTGAAGAAATTATTTTTGGTGCATGGAGAATATGATGTGCAGCAGGCTTTCAAGAACAGGCTGATCAAAAAAGGATTTGTGGATGTGGAGATACCGGAGAGGCATTATGAGATTGGTCTCGTCTGAACTGGGATTTATGGGATGGATGGGATTTTTGGGAAAGGGATTCATCTGATGCCGGATCATCAATCTCCCAGGCATCCCATCCATCCCAATCATCCCAGTTCAGACAAATAAGAAAGCCGCCCTTTCAGGAGAGCGGCTTCTTAATCTGTTAACCGGGTAGTCAAACATTCGTTCAATAGGTACAGGTTTTAGTTACAGATCTGGTTTCTTACGGTACTGGATTCCTGTTTTCTGGGATACTGGATCAGGGTTAAGGGACTATCAACTTTTTCATAGGTCTATATCTTACTGGCTTTGCTTTTCTTAGGATTCATTCAACAATACAAAGATGCTCATCATTCCCCGCTTCCCATAACTTATTCGACAAATCTGGGAAAACCTTCGTTTTTTGGGACAAAATCAAAGATAAATGATGCAACGTCAATCGTGAATCGTGAGGCGTAAATCGTGAGACGTGAATCGTGAATCGTGAGGCGTGAAACGTGAGGTGTGAATTGGAAATAGTTAATGCTAACTATTCTACTCACGATTCCCGACTGACGATTCACGCCTCACGATTCACGAAAAAAAAGCCGGGCTAGAGAGGCCCGGCTCGATGAGTTGAAATCTCAGGGACGATATGCTATGGAGAACATGGACGATTGTTCGGTTTCATAGCAGGCGGATTTCAGGCTTTCATCGGATTTGGATTGTTGGTTTTCCAGTCACCATCGCTTAGACATTTAGGATATTTTGCTTCAGGACGTGTGGTTTGCAATACAAAAATGCTAAAAGGAAAAAGAGAACGGAAATTTTTTGGCCGGATGGCCTGTTTTTTTCGTTTTTCGGGATAAAAAAACCGATGAATGGAAATCAGATGATGTTCAGCCGCTTGAATACGTCGGCCTTATTGGCCTTGCTTACCGGTATTTCATTGCCTTTGATGAAGAGGATATTCTCCCGCATATCGTCGATCTTATGCAGGTTCACGATATAGGAGCGGTGCACTTTCAGGAAATGCTGCTTGCTCACTTTTTCTTCCAGGTTCTTGATGGTATTATGCGTGATGTATTTCTTATTGTCGTTCGTAACAAACTTCACATAATCGCCCATACTTTCGATATACAGGATGGAATCATTGTTCAGCCTGATCAGCTTTCCATCGGCCTTGATGTAGATATGATCGGAGCCGCTGGGCGTGGAAACGGTTTCCCTGGAAGGCTGTATCTTCTGGAGCGATTCCAGGAAACGCTGATAGGTAAAGGGTTTCATGAGATAGTCCGACACATTGTACTGGAAAGCATTGTAAGCATAATCCTTTTTGGAAGTGGTGAGGATAACCTTGGGCGAAAACGCGATCTGGTCGAGCAGCTCAAAACCGTTGGCACCGGGCATTTCCACATCGAGGAAAATCAGGTCTACCGTGTTCTCATTCAAAAAGGCAAGCGCATCGTGAACATTGCTGTAAACGCCCCTTACCTCCACCATGCCGCTTTTCTCGCAGCATTTGATGAGGTAATTGGCGGCCACCTGCAGGTCTTCAACAATGATACAAGTCAGGTTCATGTCCATTGTTTATTAAAGAATTCAAGTCTTTGCTTTTCTTTTTCAAGCAATGATTTATTCCGGATAAGGTTATTCTTCAACATTTCATAATCCCCGTTCAACGCAGCCAAAGAAGAAGCCTGCTCGCAGCAGTGCTCAAATTGCTGACACTGGTCTTGCATGGAGGTCAAACCTACAAAACCAAAAACGGGCTTTATCTTATGTACGGCTGATCTAAGGGCCTGGATATCGCCGGAGGCATGGCAGGATCTGATATTATCGGCAAGCACAGCATATTCCTGTAAAACAGTATCAAATACTTCTTCAATATACACGTAATCGGTTGAGTATAAGTCATATATGGACTTGGCATCAATTTCCTCACTGAAAACGAATGCTTTATCGCTGGCAGGGGTATTCATAACAATTGGATTCGTCTAATATAACTCATTTGGAATAATAATTATTATGTAGAACCGTTTTAATTATTCAAGCTATGCCTTAATCTATGCCTGTGAAACCTAAAATTGCTTCATCCTTCTGGTCAATTTATCAGGATATTGCCTTTTCCGGGTTAGGCAGGGTCGATTCACTTGTCCAGCGCAAAAAAGTAGTCCGGTTCAACCAATTCATCATTCTCACTTTACTGGGTAATTTTTTATCTGTTGCCAGCTTTTTTACCCTGAAATTATATATCAGCGCCTTGGTCAATCTTACTGCGGCCTATATTTCCATACTGGCATTTCATCTCAATTCAAGAAAAAAATTCGAGCTGGCGCGCATTATATCTTTCATCAATATCAATCTCTACTTCATTGTCATGAATTATATGGAGGGATTGAGGGCCGGCGAATACCTGCTTTATTTTCCTTATTTTCTGGTAATGACCTTTGTGATCGATGTGCAGGAAAATTTCAAGGAGCTTACGTTCGTTTACCTGCTTACCATTGTTTCGGTATTGGCGCTGTTGAATATAAGCCCTTATGAAAACCATTATCAGGTAGGCATTGACGGTATGTTCACCAGGCTTTACAACAGCAACCTCATCATTACGCTGGTGCTCACCATGTTCTTCTCCTATGCCATACTTCGCGTGAACCGGGATACCGAGCTTACGATATTGCAGGAGAAGCAATTCGTGGATACCATCTACAACACTTCGCTCGACGGCGTATTCATTATGGACCTGGCGAAAAGGACTATTGCCGGCTGCAATAACCGCGCGGTTGAATTATTTGAGATAGAAAATAAAAAAGAGATCGAAGGAACGCATATCGAGGATTGGTTCACCACCCAGGAGCACATCAAGCTGTTCAAGAATATCGAAGAAACCCTGGCCGCCAATGCCAGCAAGAACTGGCAGGGCGAGCTGGCCTTTACCTCGAAGAACCAGCGCACTTTTTTTGCCTTCGTGAACATCGTTCCTTTCCTCGACAGGGGCAATCATTTTCTGAAGATCAGCATACTCGATATATCCGAGATCAAGAGCGCACAGTTCGAGCTGATGAAGGCCAAGCAGAAAGCGGAAGTGGCTTCACAGGCCAAATCGAGGTTCCTGTCGAACATGAGCCATGAACTGCGTACGCCGCTCAACGGCATCATCGGCGTTTCAAACCTGCTGCTCCAGGAAAGATATCTGCCCGAACAGAAATCGCACCTGGATATACTGAAATATTCTTCCGAGCACATGATGATGCTCATCAACGAGATCCTTGACTTCAACAAGATTGAAGCCGGCAAGCTGCAGCTCGGCAACGCTCCGGTGGATATGAAGCAGTTCCTGCAGAAGATCACCATCCAGTTCTCCACGCAGGCGCAGCTCAAGGGGCTAAAATTCAAAACAGATATCGATGAACACCTGGATATAGAATTTTTAACGGATGAAACGAGACTGAACCAGATATTCAGCAACCTGCTGTCCAATGCCATTAAATTCACCCACCAGGGCGAGATCACGCTCGTTGCGAAAAAGATCTTTTCAACCAGCCAGAAAGCAACGATACAGTTCATGGTCAAAGATACCGGCATCGGTATCCCCGCCAACAAGCAGCAGGAGATATTCGAAAGCTTTACGCAGGCCGATGTCAATACCACGCGCAAGTACGGAGGAACGGGGCTGGGCCTCACCATCACCAAAAAGCTGGTGAACCTGTTTCATGGCGACCTGCAGGTGGAAAGCGAAGAGGGCAGGGGAAGCACTTTCCTGTTCACCCTCAAGCTGGTCATCAATCCAAACCGCAAGGTGTATATCAATGAAGACAGGATCAAGCAGCTCAGCGAATTTGTAGGGCTCAAGGTATTGGTGGCCGAAGACAATGCCGTGAATATGTCGATCGCCCGCCGCTTCCTCACCAAATGGGGAATAGAAGTGCATGAAGCGTATAATGGAAAAGAAGCCGTTGAGCTGTTCAGCCAAAATAAATTCGACCTCATTCTGATAGACCTCGAAATGCCCGAGATGGACGGCGTTACTGCATTGGGAGAGATCAGGAAGATCAATCCCATGATCCCGGCCATTGCCTTTACGGCAGCAGTATACGATAACATGAAGGCCGATCTGCTCGAGAAAGGATTCATGGAATTTGTTCCGAAGCCCTTCCGCCCCGAAGAACTGCACAACAAGATTGCCACGCTGATGGCTGTTCAGAACAGGGCCTGAAATATTCACTATTTAAGATGTAAGATTTAATATTTTTTATATTCAGTCTAAATATTTATTCCAGTCTTAAATATTAAATCTTACATCTTAAATCTTCAATGCCTGTCTTTTTGATACGGAACAACGATAACCGGTATGGGCGAATGCCGGATAATATATTCGGCTATGCTTCCCAGGAAGAAATGAGAAAACCCGGTGCGGCCATGTGTGCCGACCACAATGAAAGCAGCCTGTCCTCCTATGGCAAGCTCCAGAATATCTTCTTTGGGATTGCCGGCAAAACAGATAATGCCGGTTTGAACATCCGGATGCGCGCGCTTGATCCTTTCCAGATCTTCATTGGCCATTCTTTCGCTTTCTTCGAGATAGTTTTCAAACACCTGCCCGTCGGCCATTGCATAATCGACGGAAGTATTGATGATGGTAGCCAGCGTTACGGAAGCTTTCAGCCTTTTGGCCAGCTCATAGCCGGTTCTTTCCACTTCCGATTGATGTTCGCTGCCGTCGAGCGCAATTAATATATGGTTCATAAGAAATGCATTTTAAGGGTGAACATACTGTACAAAATTGATCAATGCCCGCCTGAAAAATATGTCTGAAAGCAGGAACTATATGTCTGAAAGGAGCGGATTTACCGGCTTTTCCGGTATTCCGAAGGCGTGATGCCGGTATGCTTCTTAAAGTATTTGCTGAAGAAGAACTGGTCGCTGAAATCCAGCGATTCCGCAACCTGCGCGATGCTCAGGGATAAATTATTCAATAGTATTTTGGCGTTCATGATCACCATCTCGTCGATCCACTCGCCGGCAGTGCGATTGGTTATTTCTTTTACTGTGCGGCTGAGATATTTCGGGCTTACAAAAAGCCGTTGCGCATAGAATAAAACGCTCCGCTCTTCCTTGAAATGATCGGCCAGCAAGCGGCTGAAGCGCATGGTCAGGTCTTCCTTCCTGGTAACCCTGATCTTATTATGGGCGCCATGATATCGCTGCTGCACGGAGCTGAATTCGTATATCCATGCCAGAAAGCTGTAATGCAAGGCTTCAAGGTCTGCCGGCGCCGGATTCTTTATGACCTGCTTCTGGGCCAGGAAATGCAGCAGCCCGAGCAGCCTGTCCGCATCCTGCTCTTCGAGCTGAAAGCAGGGGTGCTGGTTGTTGGACGAAAAAAAATCCAGCATATCCACATGCTTGAGGTTCATTCCGGCCCCTGCCAGATAACCTGTTGTGAATGCAGTGCCGGCAAAGAGGCAATCGGGAGAAGTTTCCAGGATCTGCCTGATGGCATGCGGTGAAATAGTGAGGACGCTGTTTTTGCGCATATTGTATTCCGTTAGATTGATCCTGATGCGGGCCTTTCCTGCAGTGAGGATGATCAGGGCAAAATGATCCGATTGATAAGGATGATCTATAGGGAAATTGTTCAGCGGCTCTTGCTGTTCGATGATGTGAAGCCCGTTGGCAGGCGGGCTTTCTCCCAGCAAACCCATTAGCTCATTGAAGCTATGATGCGGAATCGTGTTGTTTTTCATGCCTTCCTGTAAAGCAAAGATAAGATTACATTCAGTTATCGTTTTGTCCCGCTCAGACCGCAAACAGGCTGCTTTGCCGGTAATTCATGCGTATTTCGCGGCTTGCCTGTAATTTTACGGCATGCGTTGGGAAGACAAACACCGGCATGTTATCCGGATCGGAAGCATCGTTATATTATGCATTCTGTTGCTGATCAATATTCCGTTCCTTTTTTCAGTGGAAGGCCATAGCGACAAAAGCATTGCCTTGAGAAAGATGGTTGCGCTTATTGTCATTGTCCTGGGATGGCTGATGAATATACTTGTCCTGATCTTCCTGTCGCCTGTTCTGGAAAAATGGAAAGAAAACAAATGGTTCTCTTTTTATTTGCCGAGCTATCTGCTGATGATCGTCATCACCGTGCCTGCCTATTTGATCATGAAAAAGATCGACCCTCCCAAAAAAAGCTTTTTATATCCGGTTCTGCCCGGCTTTGCCATCAATACCATGATCGTGGTGACCATCGAAATGATCCTTTCCAAATATGAAGAAGCGCGGATAAAGCTGGAGAACGCAAAACTGAAAATGGTCAGCCTGCAGGCCCAGCATGAAAAGCTCAAGCATCAACTGCATCCGCATTTTCTGTTCAACTCATTGAATGCGCTGAAAACGCTCATCAAAAAGAATCCTGTGCAGGCAGAGAATTACCTGATCAAGCTTTCGGAGTTCCTGCGGTTCTCGATCTCGCACAATGAACAGAATTTTGTTTGCCTCAGGGAAGAGCTCCGGTTTTCCCTGTATTATCTGGAAATGCAGAAGACCAGGTTCCCGGATTGCCTGTTTTATTCCATCGATATTCCCGACGAAATTGTGGCCACGGGAAAGCTACCGGCTTTTTCCCTGCAATTGCTCCTGGAAAATGCCATCAAGCACAATGCGCTGACCAATGAGTTTCCCCTGCATATCCGCATCAGGCATATTACGGGCAATCATCTGGTGGTGGAGAATAATATGACGCCCAGGCTGATAACGGAACCCGGGGCGGGACTTGGATTGAAAAATCTTTCCGAGCGCTACCTGCTGCTGGCGCAGGAAGACATACAGATTAAAACGAACCATGATTGTTTCCAGGTTTGCCTGAAAATATTGTAGCCATGAACGTGCTGATCATTGAAGATGAAATATTGAGTGCGGAAGACCTCTCGGATACGCTGCTGCAACTGGATGCGGATATCCGGATATCCGCCATGCTGCCTTCGGTAAGGGAATCCATCGAATACCTGCGGACGGCGCCGCCTGTTGACCTCATTTTTTCCGACGTGCAGTTAGGCGACGGGTTGAGCTTTGAAATTTTCAGGGAGCTGGATATCGATGTGCCCATTATTTTTTGTACCGCCTTCGACGAATATGCCATAGATGCATTCAAGACCAACGGCATCGATTATGTTTTAAAGCCCTTCGACAGCGCTACCCTGGCCAATGCCCTGAAAAAATACCATCAACTGAAAAAATATTTCAGTCCGCGCAATATCGATTACGATACGCTTATTGATATGCTGGCGGGCCAGGGGCGGCAGCAGCACAGCTCCATACTGGTTTATCAGAAAGAAAAGATATTTCCCGTGAGGCTCGACGATATTGCCTTGTTCTATATCGATCATGAGATCAGCAGGCTGCTTTGCTTCGACAAGAAAATATTTATCGTGAACCAAACCCTCGATCAACTGGAAAAGATCGGGGGAAACCGTTTTTTCAGGATCAACAGGCAATACCTCATCAACCGAAAGGCTGTTGCCGATGCCGCGCATTATTTTTCGCGCAAGTACGTGGTCAATCTTTGCGTGCCTTTTCCCGAAACCATCCTCGTCAGCAAGAGCAGGGCAACTGCTTTTCTCAACTGGTTAACACAATATTAACGTTTGCATTTTTTCATCCGGTAATTTGTCCGCTTGGGCAGCTTTTTGTTCCCCGTTTTATCGAAATCGTGAATATTTGCGATGAACAATCATTCATGAAAACAATCTGCGCAAAAACCGTATCGATCCTGGGCCTGTTATTTTGTTCGTCTTCTTACCTTCATGCCCAACCGAAAATAAAATACAGCATCAGCGGAACCGTGCGCGATAAAAGCTCGGGCGAAACGCTGATCGGCGCCAGCCTGTTTTTACTGGAGCAGCCCGGGGCAGGTGCAACCACCAATGCCTACGGCTTCTATTCCATTACCGCTGCCCCGGGAAACTATTCGCTGGTTGTAAGCTATACGGGTTATGAGCCGGATACCATTACCATTTCGCTGAGCAAGAACACTTCATTGTCCATCGGCTTGTCTTCCGCTGCATCGGCTTTGCAGGAAGTGGTCGTGGCTTCCAGGCGAAAGGATGATAATGTGCGCATACCATTGATGGGTGTGCAAAAGCTGTCGGTGAATGAAATAAAAAATGTGCCCGTGATCTTCGGCGAAAAAGATGTGCTGAAGACCATACAGCTTTTACCCGGCGTTAAGTCGGCCGGGGAAGGCAACAGCGGTTTTTATGTTCGCGGCGGAGGCGCAGACCAGAACCTTATTTTGCTGGATGAAGCTACCGTGTACAATGCTTCCCATCTGCTTGGCTTTTTTTCCGTATTCAATTCGGACGCCATTAAAGACCTGACATTGTATAAAGGCGGCATGCCTGCGGAATATGGCGGGCGCCTCTCTTCTGTGGTGGACATCAAGATGAATGACGGCAATGATAAAGCATATCATGTAAGCGGCGGGCTTGGCCTGATCTCTTCGCGATTGAATGTGGAAGGCCCCATTGTAAAGGACAAAGGGTCTTTTTCCATCAGCGCAAGAAGAACCTATGCCGACCTGTTCCTGAAGCTTTCCAGGGATTCCACCATCAACAATAACAGCCTGTACTTTTGGGATATCAATGCCAAGGCCAATTACAAGCTGAACGATCATAACCGTATTTATCTCTCCGGATATTTCGGTAAAGACAATCTCGACTTCGGCAATACATTCGGGATCGATTACGGCAATACTACGGCAACGGCCAGGTGGAACCATATTTTCAACAGCAGGCTGTTTTCAAATACTTCTTTTATTTACAGCAAATATCATTACGATATAAACGTGAATTCCGGTTCCAACACCGGCACTTTTGTTTCCAATATCAAAGATTATTCATTGAAAGAAGACCTGCAGTATTTCATCAACAACGGGAACAAATTGAATTTCGGTTTCAATATCATTCATCATACCGTTTCCCCCGGTATTCTCGATGCTTCTTCGTCTTCCAGCTTCAACTCGCTCGATCTTCAAAAAAAATATTCGCTTGAAAGCGCGGTGTATGTTTCTCATGAGTTTTCACCTGTCGATAAACTCAGGTTCAATTATGGTCTCCGCTTTTCGATCTTCAATGTGCTGGGGCCGGGTACTTTTTATACCTACGACAAGGACGGCAATACTGTTGATTCGGCCACTTATTCCGGCGGAAAAACGGTCGAGAACTATCTCAACCTGGAACCGCGCTTTTCTGTAAGTTATCAGTTGAACGGGGCAAGCGCTGTCAAGGCCGCCTATACGCGGAATGTGCAGAATATGCACTTGCTTTCCAATTCCACAACCAATAGTCCGACGGATCTTTGGCTGCCCAGCAGCAATAATATAAAACCGGAAATCGCCGACCAGGTATCATTGGGCTATTACCGGAATTTCAGGAACAATCAATATGAATTTTCATCGGAAATATATTACAAGCAACTGCAGAACCAGATCGATTACAGGAATGGGGCCGAGCTGATCGTCAATGAAAATGTGGAATCGCAGTTGCTGTTCGGCAAGGGAAGGGCTTATGGATGGGAGCTGTTCCTGAAAAAGAAAACCGGCAAGCTCACGGGATGGATCAGCTATACGCTTTCGAGGACGGAGCTGCAGATCGACAGCATCAATAATGGCAACTATTATCCTGCCAGGCAGGATCAAACGCACAACATTGCCATTGTAGGCATTTATCAGGCAAGCCAGAAATGGACGCTCTCTGCCAACTGGGTATACAATACCGGAAATGCCGTAACATTCCCGAGCGGTAAATATGAGGTGAACGGGTTGACCGCATTTTATTATACGGAAAGGAATGGATACCGAATGCCTGCCAACCACCGGCTTGATTTTTCGGCTACCCTTCAGGGTAAGAAGAAAAAGAAATTTGAAAGCAGTTGGACGTTCTCGCTGTACAATGTATACGGCAGGGAAAACGCATATACCATACAGTTTGAAAAAGACCCCGGCGACCCCACGAGAACCAAAGCCGTTCAGACTTCCCTGTTCCGGTGGGTGCCTTCCATTACGTATAATTTCAAATTTTAAGCAATGCCATCAGCGAATATAAAATGGTTCCTGTTCTTTTTTGCGGTTGCTATAGGTTCATGCACCAAGGATATCAACGTAAACCTGAATGACGCTGCGCCACAGATAGTCATTGAAGGGAATGTGACGAATGCAGCGGGGCCTTATCTTGTTCAGATAACGAAAACGGTCAATTTCAGCGATCCCAATACTTTTCCGCCGGTTTCAGGAGCTGTGGTAAAAATTACCGACAATACCAGCGGTCAAATGGATAGCCTGGTTGAAACATCGGCGGGCATCTATGCAACACAAATACTAGCGCAGGGCTTGCCAGGGCATGCTTACAGCCTGTATGTATCTGCAGAAGGGCAAACGTATACTGCGAGCTCTACCATGCCCCAGCCGGTTGAATTGGATTCCGTGACCTTTGACCGGGGAAATTTTGATAATAAAAGGATCATTCCGGTTCCTAATTTCCGGGATCCTGCAGGCATTGCAAATTATTATACGTTTGAGCTATACATCAACGGCGCGAGATTCGATAAATCGGTATATGCCCTGGACGACCGGCTTTCCGACGGAAGATATATTACCCGCAGGCTTGATATGGACAGCTCCTATATCAGTGTGGGCGACAGGATCGATGTGCGGATGAACTGTGTCGATAAACCCGTTTATGATTATTTCAACACCTTGCTGAATGCTACCAACGGCAATGATTTCAGGTCGGCCAGTCCGTCTAATCCTATAAGCAATATTTCCGGTAATGCGCT
>CAYYZJ010000062.1:0-4515 GCA_964475615.1 uncultured Flavitalea sp.
TAAAATCATTAAATAAAATATCGTGGGTCGTAACTATATATTTGCACCGCTTCCTGCCAAAAGGAACCATATATTGGAAATGGGCATACTCGATCCGGTGCTGTTTAATAATTGCAGGTATATCATAGAAAAATCGGGAAAAATTCAACTGGCTTTTATAGCGAATGATATTTTGCTCTTTGGCTAAAGGGAATTCCTTTACTATTTTTTGGGTATCGGTTGCTCCAAAAAAAATTTCTAATTCGGGAAAACGATCTAAAAAAATATTATATATCTCTTTGATAAATGTTCGTACTCCCTGATATTCCTTATCAAAGCTATGGGCGTCGACAAATAGTTTTATCTTATTCTCCAATTGAGTTTCCTTTGATAGGATTACAGCTTGTACAGCTCTTTGATCAAAAGCGTTTTTTTCTCCTGAATGTCGTATATCGGCATATCCTTAATCAAAAAAAGCCTTTTGTTATGTGGAAGAAAAGACAAGTTCCCTTTCTCATCTCTCGAATCCCGGTTAGGCGATTCTACAAAGGCGGAAGCAATGTCGGGCTTCCTGAATGGCGAAGATAAATCCTTGCGAGCAAAAAAGGCGTTTACTCCGGTGCTGGCTACCCCAATAAAGTCATAGCCCTTTTTTTCGGCCAAATAAACAAATGCCGGCAGCGATGCCCCGAAATAAAGGTCGGAGTAATGGGCTTTGCGTCTTACAAAGCTACTGTCATAAGGAACAGTAACTTGTTTGTCGCTCCCAAAGGCCGAATTATACTCACAGATAACAACTCGTGGTTTTATTACATCAATAGCGTCCCATATCCAGTAATCATTGCCATCGATATCAATACTTAACAGGCCTATATCTGTGCAGGCGGTATACCGGCTTATTAGCTGATTAATATTATCCCTGGTAATAAAAGAGTGATATGCTGTAAGGTCGTATTTCCAATAAATGAAATCGCTTTGAATGAACTGTATATTTTTTTTCGACCCGTCAATTACCAGGCCGGCCCAATTATCATTGACCAATAAAAATCTTGTATTCGATTCGGTATAATTCTCAACTCCAAACTCTATAAATATCTTATTGGGGATTTCAATATTGTTTATGATATATTGTATAATCCCATCCTCCCCCCTCTGGGAAAAGACCTGAAATTCCACTTCCGCGAACGATTTAATACCGGTTTTATTTTTATTGTTCTCTGTATGCAATTTACCCAATGAAATCAGAACCTTTTGGGTATCATAATTCCAGCGTTGATAAATCTTACGGAAATAAAACTTCATTAATCCCTTGGGTTCCATTTAGTAACTCGAAAATTAATACTTTTGCTGCCAAAAGAAAACAAACATAATTAAAATAACAAATAAGGCATACATTTATTTTAAGCCAATACAAATGAAATCCCGGTATAAATATGCTTAAAGAGAAATTTAATCACGACAACCCGCAATCATTTAACCAGCAATTCAGGGAAAAAAGATTCCGATTTTTTAAATCCTTGTTACAAACCTTACCACGTCCCATAAAAATACTCGACATTGGAGGCACTGAAACATATTGGGAGCGAATGAACTTTGCTGACGAGAAGGGAGTTACATTTACGCTATGCAATTTAGATCCGCAAAAGGTGAACAGGCCAAACTTCAGTTTTATCCCGGCAGACGCCACCAATTTATCGATGTTTAAAGATAAAGAATTCGATATCGTTTATTCAAACTCCGTTATTGAACATTTGTTTACTTACGAGAACCAGATTAAAATGGCCAACGAGGTGAGGCGGATCGGGAAAAATTATTTTGTTCAAACTCCCAATCTCTATTTCCCGCTGGAAGCGCATTGGTTATTCCCGTTTTTTCAATTTTTACCCTTTAAGCTTAGGGTTTATTTAACACAACACTTCAATATCGGCGGATACCCTAAAACAAATAATAGGGAATTGGCTGAAAAAAGAGTGTCGGAAGTAAGGCTATTATCAGAGAAAGAAATGAAACAGCTCTTTCCCGACGGCAAATGCTATAGGGAAATATTCCTCTCTCTGGTAAAATCAATCAGCATGTACAAATTCCAATAAATAAAAATGAAAATTGGCATTATTGGAATAAGAGGCATTCCAAACCGATATGGCGGCTTTGAACAATTCGTCGAATATATTGCCCCCGCATTGGTTAAAAAAGGACATGAGGTAATCGTGTATACATCTTCCCTGCATCCATATAAAGAAACCGAGTGGAAGGGAGTGCGGCTCGTTCAAAAATTTGATCCGGAAGATAAATTAGGCACTGCCGGCCAGTTCATTTATGATTTCTTTTGTATACTGGATTCCAGAAAACAGCACTTCGATATCATTTTGCAACTAGGCTATACCAGCAGCAGCATCTGGTCTTTTCTGTTTCCCCGAAAACCATGCCTTATAACGAATATGGATGGTTTAGAATGGAAGAGATCAAAATATTCCCAACCTATTCAGCGGTTTCTGACCCATGCCGAGAAATGGGCAGCATTGCACAGCGACAAACTAATTGCAGATTCCAAGGGAATACAGGAATATTTATTGGAGAAATATCATAAAAGCTCCGATTTCATTCCTTATGGCGCCGAACTTTTTCAAAATCCTGATGAAAATAGTCTTTCTTTATATGGATTAAAAAAGCATAAGTTCAATTTACTAATTGCAAGAATGGAGCCTGAAAATAATGTTGAGACCATCATCCGGGGATACATTGAATCGGGCTGCTCAGATCCTTTAATCATAATAGGAAACAATACAAATAAATTCGGAAAATATATAACCTATCAATACAAAGCGGAAAACATTTGTTTCTGGGGCCCTATTTATGATATAAACATTTTAAATCAGCTCAGATATTTTTCTAATCTCTATTTCCACGGCCATTCGGTAGGCGGTACCAACCCGTCTTTGCTGGAGGCAATGGCTTCCCAATGTTTAATTGTTGCACACGACAATATCTTCAATAGATCGGTACTGGAAGAGGATGCCTTATATTTCAATACTGCTTCAGATATTGCATCTATCCTGAAAAAAAATATATCGAAACCCCTTTTTTGGAGTTTTGTATTAAAAAACAATACCAAAATAAGCTCAATGTATTCCTGGGATATTATAATCAACCGTTTCGAAACCTATCTGTGCAAGGTCATTCATGAACATCGCTAATAAAAAATACATCCTGGAAAAAATATGGCTATTCCTGTTATGCGGAGTTGCCGCTACCATTGTCTTTTCACTTCTTAATCTGAACAGCGTATGTATTATCCTGTTATGTATTGCCTGGATAGCAGAAGCAAGCTTCAGGGAAAAATGGTTGATCCTTAAAAAGGACAAACTTGTTATCACTTATTGCCTGTATTTTGCATTGCAGGTTGCGGGAATGCTTTATACCACTGATCTCAATACCGGCTGGAACCATATTGAAGGGAAAGCCGGGTTCCTGGCATTGCCTGTAATATTAAGTTCAACCCAATTTCGGAAGGAAGCACTCCGGAAAAAGGTTATGCTCTTTTTTACTTTTTGCATTTTAATAGCCTCGCTTTATTGCCTGACCGCCGATTTAGTTAATTATTACCACACCGGCAACGCCGGTATTTTCTTTTATCATGATCTGGTATCTCCGATATCCCAGCATGCGGTTTACTTTTCAGCTTTTGTCTCAATTGCCCTTCTTTTTCTTATTGAGGAGTATAAATCGGCATGGATGCAAAAATATCGCTTGTTATACTTTATAGCTGTCATATTCTTAGTAGGTTTCCTTTTTCTCCTCTCCTCGAAACTCATTATTACTATCTTCCTCGTATTTCTTTTATATATATGGTGGAGAAACAGAACCAACAGAAAAATATCCCTGCCTTTCATAGGGATTTTTCTATTTTTTTGTATCCTGCTGTTTTCAATTACGCCGGTAAAAAAAAGATTTGCAGATATATTCCGGAATGATGCGGTATCTGTATTAAAAAAACAAGACTTTTCTACCACTTATTTCAATGGATTGGACTTCAGGCTTCTTCAGTGGCGTATTGTTTATGAAACTTTGAAAGAAAACAATGCCTGGGTATTGGGATTAAGTCCAGGAGATGCCCAGTCATACCTGAATAAAAAATATGCCAGCCTGAAAATGTATATGGGCAATGAAGCTCTGCATGATGTGGGGTACACCAATTATAATACACACAACCAGTTTTTGCAGATCTTGCTACAATCAGGCTTGGCAGGCTTGCTCCTGCTTATCTATTGGTGCGGCCAATGGTTTAGTTATGCCCGGAAGGCAAAGGATTTGGTGCTTACAGGCATTATAGTTATCATTGTTTGCTTCTTCGTCAGTGAATCGGTTTTTGAGCGGCAGTTCGGGGTAATACTGTCAACCTTTTTTCCTCTTATTTATTATTATTTCAGGAACAGGGAAATGCCTGCATGACATCTCATGCCTGCCGCAAGTTCATTTTTCTAATTATATTTATAGAAGATTATTGCAAGACTGTCTCAGATAATTGGCTCCCTGCTG
>CAYYZJ010000063.1:0-4292 GCA_964475615.1 uncultured Flavitalea sp.
GCAGCATGCAGTTCCGATCGATCGGCAATGTTGAGGCAACGGGCCAGGCGCTGTATCATTTTGCCTGCGCATCTGCGCATACCGGTTTATGTTATTACCGGCTTCTTGTTTCGGAAAAAAGCGGGAACAGCTATTTCAGCAGCATTATTGCCGTTGATGACCGGCCGGTTGCTCATGCTGAGATGCGCATCATTCCTTCAACAGTGCAGTGCAGCGCCGTGCTGGAGATGGTTTCCCCGTCAAAAACCCGTTTTCAGTGGATGATAATCAGCATGGACGGGAGGATATTCAAAACCGGTTCGGCCAATCTTGAAGCGGGAACCAACATGCTTTTCCTGCAGCTTTCCGGGCTGGCCGCAGGAATGTATCAGTTGACAGGAGTTGATGAAAAGAAAAGATTGTACACTGTGAGGTTTATTAAAGGTTGACTGGTTGGAGGTCGGGTTTAAAAAAAAATAATTAACCTATAAGTTGATTTTATGAAATTAGTTCGTATCTTTGTGTCGGGTCAATCAGATGATGGGTTATGGACAATTCACCTGGATGGCGAGTCACAGAATGAATCAGGAATGGATGGCTAAGAATATATGCTATACGGTTGGCGCCAAATTGTTACCTGGTAACGGGAGGCGCTATAAAGCTAACCCAGGACATGAAAAGAAGGCACTTGCAGAACGAATTGAGGAAATTAGAACAGGCAAAAACATTTCTTCGCAATAATGGAATTAATTACCCTGAAGATCTAAATACTTATCACGATGAATAAACTAAAAGAAAAATTAGACGCTATTGCTTCTTCCAAGCCTTCCGGCTGGAAAAAGAAAGCAGCCTATCGCCGTGAAAACCGCGAATGGTTAAAAAAATCTGCTGCCATTGCAATAAAGGTATTGGACGCCCTGAAAGCGCAGCAGCTTTCTCAGAAAGACCTGGCTGAACGTATGGGCGTGTCGCCGCAGCAGGTCAATAAAATTGTGCAGGGACAGGAAAACCTGACCCTCGAAACCATATCGAATCTTGAAATTGCGCTTGGTATTAAAATAATTGATGAAAAGGCCGGACACAGGAAGCTTTCCCTTCGCAGGAAAAAACCTGCTGATTAAATATTACCAATTGCAAATTTCTTTTATCTCCTTTTTATACTGGTTCAGCGCCTTTGTTTCCTGCTTAATGAAAGTATTGTCCTGCAGCGATCCAACGACGGCATTCATTTCTTTCATGTTCTCATAAACCATGATCCGGAAAGGATTGGTATAATCTTTTTCCCTTGAATCATAAATGCCTCTGGTCATCCATTCTTTGGTATGAGTGCTTTGTATGAGCAGGTCGTTGAATTGTTGCTTATCCATCTTTTTAATGTCCAGCCCATGCACTTCTTTTAAAGCAGCCAGGGCATGAATGCATTTATCCTGCGGATATTGATCGCCCTGCTTTTTATAGAACTGGTGCACCTGTTCCCAGCTCCTGATCCGGCCGTTATGCATTTGACGGATAAAATGCTCCAGCTCGGCTTTCCGGATAAGCTGTCCGCCTGCATTGATCCATGATGAAAGCACCGGCCTCGAAGGTAATGACTGCTTGAGCTCTTCAAAACTGTTGATCTGTTCTGCCTGGATGAGGTGAAGCAACTGGTTCACCGCATGATGAACGATCAGCTCCCTGAAAACGGGATAGGCTTGCAGCACCCTGATCAGCTTTACTTTCCGGTCGCTGTTCTCGAAACCTGATGCAAGGATCTCGAGTTCATCGACAATGCCATCTCTGTTTTCCAGCAGCTTTTTTCCGACGGTCATGATCTCTTCCCCGGTATGTTTTTTCTTTGACGCAGACTGCAGCAGGTAGGCCTTGCCGGTATACTGCTCCATCAGCTTCAGCGATTCAATGATCTCATTGATGCTGTCGGGCGCCAGGAAATTATATTCGATCAACTGGATCTTATCGGTTCGTTTATCGCGGTCAACATATTTCCAGGAATTGCGGGCCAGGGCATACATATTGTGCAGGAACCAATAGGCGGGCATCACCAGCAGTTCATCGCTGCTCACATCATTGCTGATGAGCGAAAAGGGGATCGGTATATTCAGCTCTGCGGGATAATCGCCCTTGGCCAGGATATTGAACGAAGCAAATTTTGAATTGTGCTTGAGGCTGACGCAAAGGCCGGGCCAGAAACCGCGACCTGCAATGATCTCACCGTCAGGACTACGCGAATTGTGATTGGAGCCGATGGTGGCGCCTGCAGCCATATTGCTTTGTCCCATGAGCAGGGCAGCGCATAAAAAAGAATTGTTGTGATGTTGTTCATGCGCCGGAAAGATAAGCGAATTAAGCACTTCGCAACATGAGATGGTAGAGTTATTGCCGAGATAGGAATTGATGAGGCGGGCCCCGTATTTAAGCTGCGAGTGCGAAGCCATTATAAAACGAACGGCCTTCACGCCATAGAATATCCGGCATCCGTAGCCGATGATGCCGTTCACGAGCTCGCATCCTTCCCCGATCTGCGTTTTTCCCTTTTCCGAAGAATTGATGGTAAGGTTTTTCAGCTTGTTTGCGCCTTTAAGATAAGCATCGCTTCCGATCAAAACATCCTTGATGATCTTGCAATTCTTGATCACTGTGCGATCGCCGATAGTTCCATAATACCCGCGATGACGGTCGAATTTTTTTTCCGTGAATTCCCTGAATTTGTTTTGCAGCGCCTGATCGTTGCGGAACCGGCTCCAGAGCCAGGCGTCGCCGGGGAGCATGCCGTCGAATGGAATGATGCTGCGGCCTCCGTTCTCATTGCATATTTCCAGCCAGATGCGGATGGATTCGGGTTCTCCTTCTTTCAGTATGCCGTTTCCGAATTTGGCATGATCGGTAGTGGCCAGCTCATTCGTATTCACGATCATCACTTCATTGCCTACGATATAATGCGACAGATAATTGACGTTATCGATAACCACATTGTCGCCAAAATCGGAGCTGATGATGGTGCTGTTATAAAGCCCGACGGGCCTGCGCAGGTTATGGAATTCGAGATAATAGGGTTCGAGCTTTCCGATGCGCACCAGTCCGAAGAACTTGCAATTCTGCACCAGCTCGGGAGTAAAAGCATCCGATACCAGCAACTTGTTCCAGTCGTCGGAGGTATTGCGGTTGCGAACCAGCACTTCAATTTCATAAGCGGTAAGCTGCCGGTATATGATACCGTTTTTATTCTGCTGGTTGCGCAGATAATATTCGTCTTTCCCCCGCGGAAGGTAAGCGTCGGGAATAAAATGATAGCCCAGCGAATCGACGGGACTTTTTTTGATATCGTTCATGGGAAGATAATAAGGCTGAAAGGTAAAAAAAAACGTTCAATGGGAGTGATCGTGTATAATGCATGCCGACTTCCGCTAACTTCATGGAACATTATTTGCAACGAATGACGATATGAAAATCAACGGAAGCTTTTTGCCTGCCGAAGCGCTGGAAAAATTAAAAGAATCAGGAACCATATTCACTGCACTTTTCCGTCATGGCGCCCTGGAAGCCGGTATATATAAGCCTGAGCGGGTCGACAGCCAGGGCCCTCATGAGCGGGATGAATTCTACGTCGTCATTTCCGGTAAAGGAGATTTTTATTGCGATGGCGTGATAGTTCCTTTTGAAGCCGGCAGTTTTCTTTTTGTTCCTGCAGGCGCCGAGCACCGGTTCATGAATTTTGCGGAAGATTTTGCGACCTGGGTTTTCTTTGTCTGAATTTGTCTGAACTGGGATTGATGGGATGCATGGGATGAGTGGGAAAAGGATGTTTTTGTTCAGTCCGTTCCCTTTCCCATCAATCCCATGCATCCCACTCATCCCAGTTCAGACAGACTACTCCACCGTAACACTCTTTGCCAAATTCCTCGGCTTATCCACATCATATCCTTTTGCCACGCCGATATGATAGGCCAGCAACTGCAGCGGAATAACGCTGAGCAGCGGGGCAACCAGTTCATCGGCTTGCGGAACGATCATAACGTCTTCGGCCATGCGTAAAATGCTGTCGTCATCTTCTGTAATCACGGCAATCACTTTTCCCTTTCTGGCCTTGATCTCCTGGATATTGCTTACTATCTTTTCATGATAGGAATCGCGGGTGGCCACAAACACCACGGGCAGTGTTTCTTCGACAAGTGCAATGGGGCCATGCTTCATTTCCGCAGCGGGATAGCCTTCGGCATGGATATAAGAGATCTCCTTGAGCTTTAATGCGCCTTCCAGCGCGATCGGGAAATTGTATCCACGGCCCAGGTAAAGCGCGTCCTTGGCATCCTTGT
>CAYYZJ010000064.1:0-2324 GCA_964475615.1 uncultured Flavitalea sp.
CGAAACGGTAATATGGTGGGGGAAGCCGTACCATGTGGTCGGCGTGGCATATAATATGGTAATGCAATCTCCATACGACGAAGCCAAGCCGGTTATTTATACGCTGTCGGGCGAAGATGGCAATGTGGTTATTGCACGGATCAATCCTGCGATGAGTACCAGAGAGGCGATCAGTAAAATTGAACCGGTGTTTAAAAAATTCAACCCCGATCAGCCTTTTGAATATCATTTTACCGATGAAGAGTATGCGAAAAAATTCATCGATGAGGAACGCATCGGCAAGCTGGCCGGTGTGTTTGCCCTGCTTGCCATCGCCATTTCCTGCCTTGGATTATCCGGGCTGGCTTCTTTCATGGCAGAGCAGCGAACAAAGGAAATAGGGGTGCGCAAGGTGCTGGGCGCTTCGGTGTTCAATCTCTGGAGCCTGCTGTCCGCAGATTTTGTTAAGCTGGTTATTATCTCCTTTTTAGCTTCAGTGCCGCTGTCCTATTATTTCATGCATAACTGGCTGCAGAATTATCAGTACCGCATCAGCATTTCGTGGTGGGTGTTTGCGGCTGCCGGAGCAGGGGCATTGATCATCACGTTGATTACAGTAAGTTTTCAAAGTATAAAAGCAGCATTGACGAATCCCGTAAAATCGCTGAGAACCGAATGATCATGTTTAAATCTGTTGTACTATGCTCAAAAATTATTTCAGGATAGCCTGGAGAAACCTGATGAAGAATAAGGTTTTCTCCCTGATCAATATCATCGGCTTATCGGTTGGGCTTACCTGTTGCATGCTCATCTCGATCTACCTGTATCATGAACTGAGCTACGATAAATATCATCGTAACATCGGCAGGCTTTATCAACTGGCCACCGTTTTCGTTAAAGACGGAAAGGAAGACAAAACACCCAATACGCCCGCTCCCATGGCAGAGGCCATGAAAAAAGAATTCCCCGAGATCGAAGAGGCAACGAGGCTGATGGCTTTGTTTGCCGAAGACAAAACACTGCTGCAGTACAAGAATACCGAAACGCCGAAATCATTCTATGAAACCAAAGGCTTTCTGGCAGACGCTTCTTTCTTTAAGCTGTTCACCTATGATTTCATTGAAGGCAATCCGGAAACCGCTTTGAAAGATCCGAATACGATTGTATTGAATGAAGAGCTGGCCAGAAAATTTTTCGGCGATCAGCCGGCCTTGAATAAGGTGATCCATATCAACAGCAATACTAACGGAGAATATGATTTTAAAGTAACCGGCGTTTTTCGTGCTTTGGAAAAACCCAGCCAGATCGATGCGCGGTTCTTTGTTTCCATACCCGGCGGAAATATTGATCAGTTCATCAGGCAGCAGACCGATATGATCGGCAACAATATGATGAACACCTTCTTTTTGCTCAGGCCCGGTGCAGACGCCGCAAAGCTGCAGGCCAGATTTCCTGCTTTTGTAGATAAATACCTGGGCACGGGGTTGAAGGCCGCCGGCTTTTACAAAAAGCAATTCCTGATCCCGGTAAAAGACCTTCATCTGTATTCCGGGCTGAGCAACGATATATCTTCCCAAGGAACCGTGAGCAGCACGTATCTCTACATTCTCGCTTCCATTGCGCTCTTTACCCTGCTGATCGCCTGCATCAATTTCATGAACCTTTCCACTGCGCGTTCTTCCAAGCGTTCTGCCGAAGTGGGCATCCGTAAAGTGCTGGGTGCAGGAAAGGGATCATTGGTCAAACAGTTCCTCGGCGAATCCCTGCTGATGAGCATAATGGCCATGATCATTGCATTATGCTTTACCAGGCTGCTGATGCCGGTGTTTTCTGCCGTGTCGGGAAAGCATCTCTCGCTGCATTTCTCGGAGCAATGGTTTATCATACTGGGATTTGTTCTGCTTTCCGTTATTACCGGCCTGCTGGCAGGAAGCTATCCGGCATTTTATCTCTCTTCATTCCAGCCGGTAAAAGTGTTGAAAGGGAAGTTCAGCAATTCCCTGTCTGCAATAGTGCTGAGAAAAGGATTGGTGGTATTTCAGTTCATCATTTCGGTTACGCTCATCGTGGCATCCGTGGTCATTACAAGCCAGATGCATTTCCTGCGCTCCACCGACCTGGGCTTTGCAAAAGACCAGCAGATCGTAATACCGCTGAGGACCACCGCAGCGAAGCATATCTATCTTTCGCTGAAAAATGAAATAAAGGATAACAGGCAGGTGCTTAACCTGGGCGCCACGCTGTATTATCCGGGCATCGTGAATCCCAGCGATATGGGTTTATACCGGGAAGGCCAGACGGTTAATGAATCGAGGGATGTGCATATCAACTGGGTGGATGATTCT